>NZ_JAMXSM010000039.1:0-11951 GCF_026131665.1 Anaerococcus sp. NML200574
TCTACTATTTGCCTTTTGAAGTCGTCTTCGTAGTGTCTAGCCAATTTAAAATCCTCCTATGATTTCTTATTATTTATTGTATCATATATTCGATTTTAAATTGTACTATTTATTGTATCCATACCAATTGTTTTTGTGAGATTTTTCTATTTTGTTTTGAAAAAATCATTTGAAAATAAAAATTCAACCACAGTTAAAATAGCAACTAGGGGGATTGTCTTATTTTTATATACAATTGCGATTTTAACACTCTTTGCCTATGCGATTTTTGCGACAGAAATGGGTGTAACTAAGAGAATTATATCAGGTCTTATTGCTATTTTTATGTCAATATATTTTGGTATAATTGTTAAGAAATATATAAAAAAGGAAGCTTACTAATGTGGTTAATTTTTAGTGCAGCTGCAATAATTACTGCCCTTTTAAATATAATGAATTTCAAAAACTCTTCGGATTTTTTTAGGTTTTTGTCTTTATCTTTTACAAGTCTAACTGTATGTGCTTTTTATGCCGATGGGGCAGGAAGGATTATAAAAGAAGACTGGGCAGGACTTATGGATACCATGCCAACTATTTCTAAGGCTCTTTGGATATGTGTGGCCCTTTCAATTGTTATAAATTCTATTTCTCTAATAAAGTCTTATAAAATAAAAAACACAAAATAAAAAGGCAGCTTAAATAAATTAAGCTGTCTTTTAGATTTTAAAGGCCATCCTTATTATTCCAAAAATTAAAAGATGGACTGGGTAAAATAGGTAGTTAAATATTTTATTTTGTTTGCCTTTTTCTCCATTATATAAAAGTACGGTTGCAAAACCGAGGATGGCGTAGATTTCCTTGATGATTACTAGGTAGGAAAGAACTGATGCTAGGATTCTTTTATCATAGAAAACATAATATAGGTAGATGGTTATAATGGCATAATACTCATAGTCTGATGAGATTAGCATAGATCCTAGACATGACAGAGCTACAAGAATTAGCGATACGATGACCCAAAGTGGTCTATTTTTTATGCTTTCTTTTAGCCTATCAATTACCATTATGGTAAAAAGTCCTAGGGCAAGACCCCAGAGAATATTTTGTGACCAGGTATTTACAAACTCAGCTGATTGGAACATATCGTAAGGGATTTCTGAAATCACCGCAAAAATTAAGAGATTCCTTAAATATTTCCAGCGTGATTTAGTCTTGAAAAATCCTTCCACTATCATGAAGGCAAAGATTGGAAAGGCAATCCTACCTAGGATGTCAAAGATAGTTGTAAGAATAACTAGGGGACCAGACCCAGTCAAAAATGGTGTTATAATTGCTTTATTAAAATGGTCTATAAACATTGAAGCGAAGGCTATATATTTAAGCTGGGCTCCATCTATTGCTTTAAATTTTTCTAATTTTTCCATAAATTCTCCTTTTAGATTATTTGAAGATTTTATCCTAAGAATATAAAAATTGCAAATTTTTTGTGAAAAAAATCTCCGGTTAGAAAGACTAACCGGAGAAAATTATTTTTATAGCTTATTTATTTTTTTCTATTGCTGCTTGAGCTGCTGCAAGTTTAGCTATTGGAATTCTAAATGGTGAGCATGATACATAGTCAAGACCTACATTGTATAGGTATTTAACTGTATTTGGTTCTCCACCGTGTTCACCACAGATACCAAGGTGTAGGGCAGAGTTTGATTTTCTACCTTTTTCTACAGCTGTTTCTACTAAGAAGCCAACGCCTTTTTGATCTAGTACTTGGAATGGATCCTTTTCTAGGATGTCTTTTTCGATGTAAGCTGGTAGGAATTTACCTGCGTCATCTCTTGATAGACCAAAGGTCATTTGTGTAAGGTCGTTTGTACCGAAGCTGAAGAAGTCTGTGATTTGAGCGATTTCATCTGCTGTTATAGCTGCTCTTGGGATTTCAATCATGGTACCTAGTAGGTATTTGATTTCCATACCTTGTTCTTCAAATACTTTTTCAATTTCTTTTACAACTATATCTTTTACGTAAGCTAGTTCGTGTACATCTGATGAAAGTGGGATCATGATTTCTGGAACTACTTTTATGCCTTCTTTATTTAGTCTAATAGCTGCTTGCATGATTGCTCTTGCTTGCATTCTTGAGATTTCTGGATAGATTACACCAAGTCTTAGACCTCTGAAACCTAGCATTGGGTTTACTTCTTGAAGTTCAGAAATTCTTTCGTGAATTCTTGCTGGTTGCATCTTTAATTCTAGGGCAAGATCAGCGATTTCTTTTTCTCCCTTTGGTAGGAATTCGTGAAGTGGTGGGTCAAGAAGTCTAACAGTTACTGGTCTTTCTTCCATTAGTTTGTAGATTTGATAGAAGTCTTCTTCTTGCATTGGAAGGATTTTATCTAGAGCTGATTGTCTTGTTTCAAGATCAGAAGCTAGGATCATCTTTCTAACTTGGAAGATTCTGTCATCAGCAAAGAACATGTGTTCTGTTCTACATAGACCGATACCTTCAGCGCCAAATTCTAGAGCTTGTTTTGCATCTCTTGGTGTATCGGCATTTGTTCTAACTTTCATATCTCTATATTTATCTACCCATTCCATGAATGTTCCAAATGCTCCGTGCATTTGTGGTGGTTGGGTCTCAAGAGATCCTGCATAGATTGCACCTGTTGAACCATCTATTGAAATTGTATCTTGATCTGTTAAAACTACATCGCCTACTCTTAGGGTATGTTCAAGTTCGTTTACGTGGATATCTGAAGCGCCAGATACACAGCATTTACCCATACCTCTTGCAACTACTGCAGCGTGTGATGTCATACCACCTCTTGCTGTAAGGATACCAACTGCTGATACCATACCTTCTAGGTCTTCTGGGCTTGTTTCTTCACGAACAAGGATTACTGTTTCACCATCTTTTGCTCTTTTTGCTGCTTCTGGGGCAGAGAAAGCTATCTTACCTACTGCTGCTCCTGGAGATGCTGCAAGACCTACTGTTAGGGCTTCAGACTTATCTATAGCTGCTTGAGTGAAGGTAGGGTGGAGAAGTCCGTCTAAGTCTTGTGGGTTAACTCTTAATAGAGCTTCTTTTTCGTCAACTAAGCCTTCTTCTACCATATCTACAGCTACTTGGACAGCTGCTTGGGCAGTTCTTTTACCATTTCTAGTTTGTAATAAATAGAGTTTACCATCTTGGATAGTAAATTCCATATCTTGCATGTCTTTGTAATGTTTCTCAAGAGTTTGAGCTGTGTTTGCAAATTCATCATATACTTCAGGCATTAAGTCTTTTAGATGGCTGATTGGTTCTGGAGTACGAACACCTGCAACAACGTCTTCACCTTGAGCGTTCATTAGGTATTCACCATATAGAACGTTTTCTCCTGTAGCTGGGTTTCTAGAGAAGGCTACACCAGTACCGCTTGTTTCGCCCATGTTACCAAATACCATTGATTGAACGTTAACAGCTGTACCCATTTTATCATCAATTTCGTTTAATTTTCTGTAAAGGATTGCCCTGTCGTTATTCCATGATGAAAATACTGCAGCAATAGCAAGGTCTAATTGTTTTCTAGGTTCTTGTGGGAATTCTTCGCCAGCAAGTTCTTTATAAACTACTTTATATTTATCAACTACATCTACAAAATCTTCAGCTGTAAGGTCATGGTCAGTTGCAACGCCTTTTTCATTTTTCTTGGCTGTTAGAACTTCTTCAAATTTATTTTTATCAAGTCCCATTGCAACATCAGCAAACATTTGAATAAATCTTCTATAAGAGTCGTAAGCAAATCTTCTGTTTTGAGTTTTATTTTCAAGACCCTTAACAGCAACATCATTAAGACCTAAGTTTAGGATAGTATCCATCATACCTGGCATTGATATAGGTGCACCAGATCTAACTGATACTAGAAGAGGATCTTCGTTATTACCAAAAGTTTTGCCATTGTGTTTTTCTAGGTCTTTAATATGTTCAGTAATTTCAGCATTTAATTCATCCCAAAGCTTTTTATCTTCTTTGTAATATCTGATACATGCTTCAGTTGTTACTGAGAAACCATAAGGAACATTGATTCCCATGTTGGTCATTTCTGCAAGGTTTGCTCCCTTACCGCCTAGAAGGCTTCTCATTGATTTGTCGCCTTCATCGAAGTTATAAACGTATTTTGTGCTCATAATTTTTCCCTTTCTTTATTTTGATTTAAATAATCAATTATAAGTTCCGAAGTTTCTTCTATAGATCTGTAAGTGACATCGATTATCGTACATCCCAAATCATTCATTAATTCAAGTGCGTAATCGATCTCGTTTTTGATACGCTCCTTAGAAGAGTAGAGAGAGTCTACTGAAAGATTGAGTGATTTTAGCCTTTCTTCTCTGATTTTTTTAAGTACATCCTTGTCAATAGTTAGACCGAAAATTTTACTTGGGTCAATTTCAAAAAGCGCCTGAGGGACTTTTGAATCTATAAGCAAGGGGATGTTACTAACTTTGTATCCCTTACTAGCCATATACATGGATAGGGGAGTTTTTGACGATCTTGAAACTCCTATGATAGCTATGTCGCAATGTTCAAGGCCCCTAAAATCTTGACCATCATCATATTTTATAGCAAAATCTAGGGCATCCATCCTCCTAGTATGGAGAAATTCAGTAGGGTCAATGAAATTAGATTCTTCGTGAGGATTTTCACCAAGAATCTTGGCCATGGAATTAATTGAATAATCCATAAGCTCAATGCTATTAATTTCATGAGCCTTACAGAAATTTTTGACATAGGCATTCATCTTAGAGTCTCTAAAAGAGTGATAAATTATTGAATTGTTAGAACTTTTAATTACACCTAGTATATCATTTAGCTTTGATAAGTTATTTAGATTGTCAAATACTTCTATTTTGTATTTGGCATCAAAATGACTCATGGTACTATTAACTATATCTTTTAATAGATAAGCACCGCCATCTGATATAAGGTAAATTTTTAAATCCATAATTACTCCTACACCAAGACTCTAAATATATTATAACAAAAAAAATCAAATAATGAAAATATTTTCATTAAGTCTGAAAATTTTTATTGATATATATTAAATTATATTCATTTTCGTAGATTTGTCTAGTAAAAAATTATTAAAATTAATTTACCGTATCAAAGCTATCGTTTTCATAAAGTGTTTTTTTCTAAAAGGTCTATATATTGACATTTTGGCAAAGATAAATATAATAAGACTATTAAATCAAATATTAACAATGAAAAAGGAGTAGTCTAGAAATAAGCTTAGAGAGAAGATGGTCGGTGTAAATCTTACTTAGGACTAGGTGAAGGTTGTTTTCGTATATGTTAGTGTAGCATGCATAAATGCAAAAGAGAGTCTTTTTATAAAGAAATTTAGGTGGTAACGCGATAATTCGTCCTATTAAGCGCTACCGCCTTTTTATATTGAAAGGAGAAATGATGGATACTAAATATAATCCACAGGATTTTGAAAAGAAAATTTACCAAAAATGGGAAAATAATGGATATTTTAAGGCAAAGGTAAATCCGGACAAAAAGCCATTTACAATTGTTATGCCACCACCAAATGTTACAGGTCAACTCCATCTTGGTCATGCCCTAAATAATACCCTACAAGATATCATAATTAGATATAAGAGGCTTGCAGGATTTGAAGCTTTATGGATACCTGGAACAGACCATGCATCTATATCTACAGAAGCAAAAGTAGTTGGTAAAATTGCTGCTGAAGGCAAAACAAAGGCAGATCTTGGAAGAGCTGGATTTTTGGAAGAAGCTTGGGACTGGACCCATAAGTATGGTGGCACAATCAAAAAGCAACTTAGAACTATAGGTGTTTCTTGCGATTGGGACCATGATTCCTTTACAATGGATGAAAATCTAACAAGAGCTGTTAAAAGAGTTTTCAAGAAAATGTATGATGATGGTCTAATTTATAGGGGTAATAGGATTGTAAACTGGGACCCAATGGCAGAAACTGCAATCTCTGATGCAGAAGTTTACCATAAGGATCAAAAGGGCAAGCTTTGGTATATCAAATACCACTATGAAGATTCCGATGACTTTATAACAATAGCTACAACCCGTCCAGAAACTATGCTAGGTGACCTGGCTGTTGCAGTAAACCCAGAAGATGAACGTTTTAAGGATAAAATTGGAAAAAATTTAATCTTACCACTAGTAGGTCGTAAGATTCCTATAATTGCAGATTCCTACGTAGATATGGAATATGGTACAGGTTGTGTAAAAATTACCCCATCCCATGACCCTAACGACTTTGAAGTAGGTGCTCGTCACGACCTTGGCCAATGTGTAGTCCTTGATTCCAAGGCCCACATAGTAGATGGCTATGGTAGATATTCTGGCATGGAAAGATACGAGGCGAGAAAAGCAATGCTTGCTGATCTTGAAAAAGAAGGCCTACTTGTAAAAATAGAAGAAATCGACCACGCTGTTGGATATTCTGAAAGAACAGATGTTGTAATAGAGCCACTTATTTCAAAGCAATGGTTTGTAAAGATGGATGGCTTTGCAAAAATGTGTATAGATGCCTATAATGATGGCGAATTAAAACTAATTCCTGATAACCTATCCAAAACCTATATGAACTGGCTAGAAAATATCAGAGATTGGACCATATCACGTCAATTGTGGTGGGGCCACAGACTTCCAGTATTTTATACAGAAGATGGAGAAGTCATCGTATCAGAAGAAATGCCAGATGAAAACGGCATGCTAGAGGGTAAAAAAGTAACACAAGATGAAGATACACTTGATACCTGGTTTTCATCAGCCCTTTGGCCATTTGCAACCCTTGGTTGGCCTGAAGAAAACGAAGAATTTGACTATTTCTTCCCAACAGATATCTTAATCACAGGTTATGATATAATATTCTTCTGGGTAATAAGAATGGTCTTTGCTTCCCTTTATACAACTGGAAAAGTTCCATTTTCTCACGTTTTATTCACCGGTCTAATTAGAGATAGTCAAGGCAGAAAGATGAGTAAGTCCTTAGGAAATGGTGTAGACCCAATAGATGTAGTTGAAAAATTTGGTGCAGATGCCCTAAGATTTACCCTAATCACAGGCAACTCTCCAGGAAACGATATGAGATATGATGAGGATAAGCTCCTTGCATCAAGAAACTTTGCCAATAAATTGTGGAATGCATCTAGATTTGTCCTAATGAATATAGATGAAAATGATAAGCTTGACGAAAACTTTGGAGACCTATCCCTAGAGGATGAATGGATTCTAAAGAGACTAAACCAAGTAATAGAAGATGTATCCAAAAACTTAGACAAGTATGAAATAGGTCTTGCAGCAGATAGGATAGAAGATTTTATCTGGAATGAATACTGTGACTGGTATATAGAATTCGCAAAAATCAGATTATATGGCGACAATCCTGAAGAAAAATTACAAGTTAAGAAGGTATTGCTTTACGTTCTTAAAAACATGCTAATCCTTCTTCATCCATTCATGCCATTTATAACAGAAGAAATCTACTCAGCACTTCCAAACAAAGATGACATGCTAATTGTAGAAAAATGGCCAGAAATAAGAGAAGCATATAATTTCGTAGAAGAAGAAAAGAATGTAAACTCAGTAATAAAGGCAATCACAGCCATAAGAAACCAAAGATCAAGCCTAAATGTACCTGCAAAAACCAAACAAAAACTTACAATCCTAGCAGAAAATGAAGCAAATAAGGCCCTAATCGAAAAGATCAAAGCCCAATTTATAAATCTAGCAAGCGCAAGTGAAGTAGAGGTAGAAAATAAGGCTGACTATAAAATTGAAGATGATGGCATGGTTAAGCTAGTATTTAACGAATTTTCTGTATATATGTCTTTAGATGAGCTTATGGATTATGATAAGGAAAGAGCTCGTCTAAAAGATGAAATTAAAAAGCTAGAAAGTGAAATAAAAAGAGCAGAAGGCAAGCTTTCAAACAAGGGCTTTGTAGATAAAGCACCAGAGGCAGTAGTAAATAAGGAAAGAGAAAAACTTGAAGGCTACAAGGATCTCCTTCAAAAAACAAAAGAAAGCCTAGAAGAAATTAAGGATAAGTAATGTACGGTGAATTTGCCTATATTTATGACAAATTATCATTTGATATAGAATATGAAAAATATGCTAATAATATCAAAAAATTAATAAAAGAATATGGGATTGAAAGAGAAAGGATGCTAGAGCTAGCTTGTGGCTCTGGCATGCTTACCAATCATTTTTTTGATGATTTTAAAGAAATTGATGCCCTAGATTTGTCAAGTGAAATGCTAGATTGTTTTGCATCAAAATATGACAATGACAAGGTAAATCTAATCTATTATGATATGGTAGACTTTGAAAATCCCAGGGCTTATGACCTAATAGTAATACTTCTAGATTCTATAAATTATGTGACAGATCCTAAAGATTTAGAAAAGCTTTTTAAAAATTGCTATAACAATCTAAAAGATGGAGGTCTCTTAATTTTTGATATAAATTCAGAAATGAAAATGAGAGAAATCTTTGGGTCAAATTGCTTTGTTTATGAGTATGAAGATATCTTCTATACTTGGGATAATTATATGGAAAATGACCTAGTAGATATGGAGCTTAATTTCTTTGTAGAAAATCCTGATGGGACCTACAAGAGAATTAGAGAATACCAATGTGAAAGAGTCTACAGCATAGATTATATGGAGAATTTAGCTAAAGATTCTGGATTTATTGATTTGAAAATATTTGATGAGGATACATCAGGAAAGGTGGATGAAGATACTTTAAGAGTATTATTTGCAGCAAGAAAGGCGTGAAAATGAGTATAGGTGTAGTTAAATTTTTTGACAATAAAAAAGGTTTCGGCTTTATAAAATGGGCTGGAGATGATATTTTTGTCCATTATTCAGATATTATAACCGAAGATGAATTTAAAAGACTCGATCAAGGCGATAATGTAGAATTTGAAAAAATTGATGCTCCAAGGGGGCCTCAAGCGATAAAAGTTAAGAAAATTTAAGGATTCCCTCATATTGAGGGACTTTTTTTATGGAATGTAAAAAACTCAAGAAAACTTATAATTGATTAACAAGCTAAATTGTGTTATTATAGAAGCATAAGAAAGGAAGACTTATGGATTTTTTAGATGGTGTTTTTTCTAAAGTAAGCAAGGCTTCTAACAAGGTTAGCGAGTCTGCAAAAACAAAATTAGAAGAAAATAAACTTAAAAAAGAATATAAAAATTTGGAAGAAGAGATGAACCAAGCTCTAAGATTACTAGGGTGTGAGGTCTATGATAGGCTTGAAAAAGGTGAAAGTCTGCCTGATTTTAAGGAAGAAAGAGAAAATATAAAATCTTTATATGAAAAACTTACAAATTTAAATAACCAAATAAATATCATGACCAATACCACTAGGAAGTGCCGTAATTGTGGGGCAATTTATGAAGCAAATTCAAATTTTTGCCCAATATGTGGACAGAAGAGAGAACTAAATGGATAAGTATTTTTTAAAAGAAAAATGTCCTCATTGTTCTCATAATCTAAAAATAGGATATAAGTATTGTCCAAATTGTGGGATTTTAGTTTCTAACGATGGACCTAGGGTGAAGAGGACTTCATATTTAGGCAAAAAAGATTTGACCAGAGAAGATATTCCCTTAGCAAAGCCTTTGCTAAATATGTATGATAGCCTAAGTAAGAGCATCAATGCTTCAGATAAAATTCTAAATGCAGATATATATCCTCTTATAGTTAAAATTGGAGAAGAAGTTGAGCTTTTAAAATTTAATAAGGAAATTATTCTAGAAGATGGTTCGATTTTGGCAAATGATTACAAGGGCTATTATTTTAAAGGAAATCCTAATTCAAATTCATTTGTAAATAAGAAATTAATAGATCCTAATAAGAAATATTATCTATTAAATAATGATCTAATTGAAGTAAATGGCTTATCACTTGTATACACTATCTTAGATCAGGAAGATGTCAAGTGGTGTAAAACAAAACTTGGTGAAGATTTTACACTAGATGTAGATTTTATAGAATATCAAAATGACAGATTATATATAAAACCTTCATCAAATGGACTTTACCTAAATAATAAAAAGATTTATGATGAAATTTTATTTAATAATAAGGATTTTGTACTAAACGATTCGAGGATGTTTATACTTAAGGATAATAATTTATTCTATCAAGATAAATTAGAAGATTATCAGAAAAAATCCAAGGCTATATTTGCTGTAAATATAAGCAAGGATGATTTCCTAGATGTAGATATAAGAGAAAAAGTAGTTATGACAGAAAATGGGCCCAAAACTCTCCTTAAGGATATAAAATTCAAGGCCCAACCAGGAGAGCTTATCCTAGTTTTAGGATCATCAGGTGCTGGTAAATCTACTCTTTTTAAAGAATTTTTGAATGAAGATAATGCTAATTCATCTATAAGTATTGGAAATATAGATTTTGCTAGAAATTTCAATTTGGTTAAGAGAATGGTTTCTACTGTACCTCAGTTTAATCTTTCAAGGGATAATGATACTGTTTTTATGACTCTTAAAAATTCTGGTCAGTTGAAATTACCAAGAGATTTTACTAAGGATGAGAACTTATTAGATGATTATGTACTAGAGATACTTAAAATGATGAATCTTGATAGAATCAAGGATTCTCTTGTAAGAGATTTATCAGGAGGTGAGAGAAAGAGGCTATCTATAGCTAGTGAATATATTTCATCACCTGTTGTATTTTTGCTTGACGAGCCAGATTCTGGTCTAGATGGCTATAATGCTAGGTCTATCATGGCTAATTTAAGGACCATAGCAGATAATGATAAGATAATAATGCTAATATCTCATAGTCCTGATAGGGTCATTGAATTATTTGATAAGATATTGGTCCTAGGTAAGAGCCAAAGTGAAAATTGCGGCAAGCTTGCCTTTTATGGAAGTCCTAAAGATGCGATGGAATTTTTTGCTACAAAAAACATCGAGACAATCGTTGATAGGCTTTTAGAAGACACAGATTATTATATAGATAAATTTAGAAGAGGGGGAGAAAGTGAATTACCTATCTAAGAAAGAACAGATAAAAGTATATTTAGGAAAATTAATTAGAGATTTTAAGAATAAGTCAAAGCTAATAATCCTACTAGGAGCGGTTACAACTCCAGCTATAGTTAGGATTGTTACAGGAGATGATAGCTTCCTTACAACATCATCTGATGCAGGAACTGCTGTTTTTATCCTGGCTTGTGCTTGCTTATGGCTTGGAATATTTAACTCCATTACTTCAATTTGTAAGGAAAGAGATATAATAAAGCATGAATATAGGGAAGGCCTTGACATAAAATCTTATATAGCAAGTCATATGATATTTGGTCTTTTAATATGTTTTATAGAAGCCTTGATAATTACTGCATTGCTTACAGTTTTCTACCACCAAAATATTGAAAACTATTTTGTACTAGTAGGTTTATTTATAAGTTTTTTCCTTATAATTTATGCAGCAAATGCGCTTGGTATTTTAATTTCTGCCGCAGTCAAAAATACAGAAATTGCAATGACAGTAATGCCATTTGTTTTGTTAATTCAATTGGTTTTAGCAGGAAATATTAAGCTTGAAAAATTATACCTACAAGCTATATCATGTCTTATGATAAGTAAAAATGGTTATGATGCGATCTTAAGATTGACAGGCTTTACTGAAAGGCCGGGTTCATTTCCAGGTGTAGGAAAGTTTATAGACTATAGTAACGTAAGTCATTTTATAGTTTGTTGGCTTGCACTAATTGCCCTATCAGCCCTAAGCGGTTATTTGGCGGGAGTGGTTTTAGAAAAAAATATAAATAAATAAAGGGGCTGTTGCAAAAGTCCTAACATAGAAAAAGACGAGGAAATTAAACATCCTCGTCTTTTTCTGATACAATGTATTTATGAAACAAAATAGTAATACATCATCATTAACTAATCTTACACTAG
>NZ_JAMXSM010000040.1:0-11678 GCF_026131665.1 Anaerococcus sp. NML200574
AATTTAGGAAGACTAGCTTCAAGGAGGTTAACTACGACCTCTATCTATACAATTATTATCCCATAAGAAAGTGGGATTGAGAACAAAATGTAGTATTTATTACTACAACTATAATATACGAGGAGGTGATTTTATAAAAAAGCTTAACAGATTTTTATTCATTATTTCAATATTTGCAATAACTTATATATGCATTACTAGTATATCCTATGCTATTTATGGTAATGAAGATGATATCGATATAAAAAGCATTGAATGTAATTCACCGATTTGAAAAATAATAAAGTAGCTAGGTTTAAAAAATTAAATTAATCTAGCTACTTTGCTTTGGAGTTGTGAATAATTTTATTTATTTTCTTATTTATTGCCATACTTAGTTTTGAATTATTGCTATATTGTGAAAAAACAATAGTTGACTGCAAACTTTTTTCATAATTTCCATTTGTTCTATACAAGGTTATAAATTTTACAAAATTAAGATAAATTAGTCCGTCTATTGAAGATAACTTACATGATAATCGTAATCCTTCATTTATTGTTTCCATTGTTTTATTAAAATTTCCATAATACTTATAGAAATTCGCAAGATTATTACAAGCTGCTATTTTTATTATAGAATCCTTATCTTGATTTTTACATTTTTCAAGTATTTCTAATGAGTCAATATTTTTAAAAGATTTTGAACTTGTAGCTATATTTAATAAAATACGTAGTTCTATAGAAGATAAATCTATATTAGAAAAATTCCCCCTCTTTATCTTTGACGAGCTTAGGTCTTCAAAGTTATTTTTTAAATCATCATCGCTTGCTTCATCATTTAAGTAATTGATAAAAAGTTCTAATAGGTCTATTTCATATCTTTTCGCTTGTAGATCTCGCTTATCTTTTATTAAGTTAATTTTTTCTAATAAGTCTCTCTTTATTTCTTCGCTTAAAAATATTGCATTTATATCTAGTGATTTTTTTATTTCTTCTAATAAATAATAATTCCCATAAATATATTTCTTGTATAAACTTAAAATATCAAGATTATATACTTTAGATAGTTCTATTAGGCTATCTACTGAAGCAGACCCTATCTCCCCTCTTTCAAGTCTTCCTATTGATCTTTGGCTCAAATTTGCTATTTCAGCTACATCTGCTTGCCTTAGCCCCTTAATTTCCCTTATTTCTATTAATTTTTTCCCAAATTCTTTTCTCTGATTTGTCATACTAGCCTCTTTAACTCTCATTCTCTTATCTATAATATCATAAGTAAACTTTATTTTAAAGAAATAATCTACTAGGCATAGCTTTATAATTTTCTTTATGGATTAATTATAAAATTCTACTAAAAAAGGACTCTTGCGTAGATAGCAATAGTCCTTAGTCATTTTAGTAGTTTGTTTTTTCTTTAACTTTAGCTGCCTTACCTTGACGATCTCTTAGGTAGTTTAGTTTTGCTCTTCTTACCTTACCACGTCTGGTTACTACTAGTTTTTCTATTCTTGGGTTGTGATATAGGAAGGTTCTTTCTACTCCTACACCATATGATATTCTTCTTACTGTGAAGGTCTTGCCTACTGTTCCTTCGTTGATGTAGATTACTGTTCCTTCGAAGTCTTGTAGTCTTGTCTTGTCGCCTTCTTTGATTCTGTAGCTTATTCTTACAGTATCACCTACATTAAAGTCAAAGTTTTCTTCACGTAGGTTTTCACTTTCTATTTTTTTGATTAAATCCATTTTTGCTCTCCTCTCGTAAGTACTTTTCGTATAGGTCGTATCTTACTCTTTTTGTTTTTTCTATTGCATTTTTCTTATTCCAAGCTGCGATTTTCTTGTGGTCTCCACTTACTAGTTCATTTGGTACATGGTAACCGTTGAATACTCTTGGCTTGGTATATTCGTCTTGTTGCAACAATATATTGTAGTGAGAATCTGTTGTTAATGACTCTTCCTTACCTACTACTCCATCTATAAATCTTGCCATTGAGTCTATTAGGACCATAGCAGGGATTTCTCCACCTGTAAGTACATAGTCTCCTATAGATATCTCATAGTCTACATAATGATTTGTTATCCTTGCATCTATGCCCTCGTAATGTCCGCATATGATTATCAAGTGTTCAATACTTGCAAAGTCGATTGCTAACTTCTGATTTAAAACTTTTCCTGTAGCCGACATAAAGGCTACTTTTGAATTTGCTTTCTTGACTGATAACAGCGCATCATATATTACTTGAGGTCTTATTAGCATTCCGGCTGCCCCGCCGTATACTGTATCATCTACGTGATTATGCTTGTTGTTTGCAAAATCTCTCATATCTACTATTTCTAGGTCTAATTTTTGATTTTGTATGGCCTTTCCTATTACTCCATAGGTCTTTAGAAATTCAAAAGATTCTGGAAATAAGGTTAGGAGTGTTACTTTATTCATAGTCACTAAAATTTTCTACTTCTATAAATCCTTTTTCAGTATTTATTTCTTTGATAATAGCTCTTAAGGCTGGTAAGAGTACTTCGCCTTTATCTGTTTGAACTAGGTATACATCATTTGGGTATACTCCGCTTATTACGTCTTTTATTTCTCCTTTTATTTGCCCATCGGAGATTACTTTTAGTCCGTAAAGTTCGTGGATGTATATTTCGCCCTCTGCAAGTTTGCCTAGATCTTTTTCATCGATTGTGATATCTTTGCCTACAAACTTTAGGACATCGTTGATATTATCGTATTCTTCAAAGCCTATTATTACTTGGTTTTTTTTCTTAAAAGATTCTCTTATGGTTAAAAGTTCATCTTCTATGAAGACTTTGGATCCCTTCTCAAATCTTTTTTCATTGTCTGTTAGGCTATTTACCTTGAGATTGCCACGGATGCCGTGGCTGGCTACTATCTCTCCTACTGAGATTCTCATATTTTTATATTTACCTTAACATTTTCCTTTATAGCTGCGCTTCTTGCGATAGTTCTTATGGAGTTTATGATATTGCCTCTTACTCCTATTACCCTACCCTTGTCTTCTTCAGCTACTTTTATTAGTATGTTTACTTCGCTGCCTTCTCTATCTTCGATGATTTCTACAGCGTCTTTGTCGCTTACTAATTCTTTTACTATTAATTCAACTAGTTCTTTCATAATTATGCTAATACATCATTGTCTTTGAATAGCTTTTCTACAATAGATGTTGGTTGTGCACCGTTTTTGATCCATTGTTTAGCTTTTTCATTGTCAATTCTAAATACTTTTGGTTCAGCAACTGGATTGTAGTAGCCTATCTCTTCGATAAATCTACCATCTCTTGCTCTTCTAGAATCTGCTACAACTACTCTGTAGAATGGTTTTTTCTTTTGTCCCATTCTCTTTAATCTAATTTTTACTGCCATTTTTTCCTCCTTATTTTTTAAAAGAAAGGCATTTTTGGAAATCTTCTGCCTCTTTTTTGATTTGCTTTAAATCCGCTCATCTTTTTCATCATTTTTTTAAGCTCTTTAAATTGTTTAAGTAGCTTATTAAGTTCACGGATATCTACTCCAGAACCATTTGAAATCCTTACTTTTCTACTTTTTCCAATTATTTCTGGGTTATCTTTCTCTTCTTTTGTCATAGAATTGATTAGGGCTTCTATCTTGTCAAATCCGGCATCATCCACATTGACACCCTTTAACATTTTAGAATTTACTCCCGGTATCATTGCAAGTAGATCTTCTAGAGGTCCCATATTCTTGATTTGTTGGATTTGCTCCATGAAATCATCTAGGGAATATGTCTGCTCTCTCATCTTTGCTTCTAATTCTTTGGCATTTTCTAGAGAAAATTGTGCTTCGGCCTTTTCTATTAGCGAAAGTACATCTCCCATACCAAGGATTCTGCTTGCCATCCTGTCTGGATGGAAAGGCTCTAAGTCATCAAGTTTTTCACCAACACCTATAAATTTGATTGGCTTGCCTACAACCTGTCTTATGGAAAGTGCTGCCCCGCCTCTTGCATCACCATCTAGCTTTGTTAGGATTACTCCTGTTATATCTAGGTAGTCATCAAAGGTTTTGGCTACATTTACCGCTTCTTGACCTGTCATAGCATCTACTACCAAGAGAATTTCATCAGGTTTGACACTTTCTTTGATATTTTTAAGCTCTTCCATGAGCTCATCATCTATCTGAAGCCTACCTGCTGTATCTAGGATTACTGTGTCGTAATTATTATGTCTAGCGTATTTTTTGGCCTCGGTAGCTATAGTGACAGGATCAGTTTTGCCCATTTCAAATACGTGGGTATTCGCTTGTTTACCTACTACCTTTAGCTGTTCTATAGCTGCTGGTCTGTAGATATCTAGGGCTGCTAACATTGGATTTCTGTTTTCTTTTTGTAAGAGTTTTACAAGTTTACCAGAATGGGTGGTCTTACCAGAACCTTGTAGACCTACCATCATTACCATATGAGGGGTAGAGCCTCTTAGATCTAGCCTTGAATTTTCCTTACCCATTAGCTCAGTTAATTCTTCATTTACTATCTTGACTACCATTTGCCCAGGAGATAGGGATTTCATCACATCTTCTCCAAGGGATCTTTCCTTGATAGTCTTTACAAAGTCTTTTACAACCTTGTAATTAACATCCGCTTCTAATAGAGAAAGTCTTATCTCCCTCATAGCAGTGTCTATGTCTTTTTCATTTAATTTTCCTTTTCCTGTTAGTTTTCCAAGGGCTTCTTGGAGTCTATCAGCAAGGTTTTCAAATGCCATATAAGCTCCTAAATCTTTTCAATTACTATATTTAACATCTCAATTGCTTCTTTATTATTTGAACTTTCAATCAGCTCTCTTATATCATAAAGAGCTCCTACAAGTTCCGTTTTGCTTTTAAGTAAAGAAAGCTCATCTTCAAACTCAAATAATTTATCAACACTCCTATTGATCATATCTGATATAGCCTGCTTGGTTCTGCCGGTATTATCAGCTATTTCCTGAAGGGATAAATCTTCGTTATAATAGCAATTTATAACATCTCTTTGCTTTTCATTTAGAAGTGCGCCATACATGTCATATAACTGGGCTACTTTTACAATTTTTTCCATATTATCACCTGTCAATATTTTTACTTGACTCGATTATTATACACGCTATTTAAAGCCATGTCAAATAATTTTCTTGACCGCATTTATAAATATATTTCAATAAAAAAAGCCATAGTTTTTGGCTTAATTTTCCCAACTATGGCTTATATATTTTATGGAAGATTGAAGAATGGATTTATTCCCCTATCTTCTTCACTATTTTTCTCATTTGGTCTTGCTTGTTTATATTCATCTACATTTGATGAATCAAGGGTAAATTTAAAGTCGACTTTCATTTCCTTACCATCTCTTACAAGGCTAATTTCAGCACTATCACCTACGGCATAGCTTAAAAGAATCTTCCTTAGGCCAGACATATCCTTTACTTCCTTACCATCAATTGCTGTAATGATATCACCCTTTTGTATTGAATCATCATCTGAAAAGACGCTTACTACATAAATACCGTGGTCAGTTCCTAGGTCCTTATCTTTTAGGTAGGACATTTGTTTTAGGTAGTCGATTGATTGGCCGGTAATGCCAAGGTAGACAGAATCAAATTTGCCCTTTTTCCTAATTGTGTCAATAACTGGTTTAACAGTATTAATTGGAATAGCAAAGCCAATGCCATCAGAATTACCGGCCTTTGCAGTATTTATACCAATTAGCTGGCCCTTAGAATTTAGAAGAGCTCCACCAGAGTTACCAGCATTAATTGCCGCATCAGTCTGCATTAGTCCATCCATTTGGACTCCTGTATTAAAGGCGACACTTCTATTAAGTCCTGAAATTATACCGGATGTGACTGTTGATTGAAGCTGGAATCCCAAAGGATTACCAATAGCCACAACCCTATCACCGACACCAATCTCATCGCTATCACCAATATCAATAGCCTTGAGATTCTTATTATTTGAATCTACCTTAATTACAGCAAGGTCTAAGGATGAATCATTCCACACAAGCTCTGCTGGAGCAGTCTCACCATTATTAAACAAAACATTTATTTCCTTAGCATCTCCATCGCTTACAACGTGAGAATTTGTTACAATATAGCCATCCTTGCTAACAATAGATCCAGAACCAATTCCCTCTACATAACCTGACTGAGGTCCAAAAAATGACTGCCTAGTCACCTTAGATACAGTATTTATGCCTACAACAGAATCAATTGATTTTTTAACCACAACCGACTCCATAGATGCATTATCCTTAATCTCAATTGGTGTAGAATTTTCTTGCCTTGTTTCTATTTGATTTGTATTATTATTAACTTCCCTTTTATTAGTCTTAGCACCTGCTAGTAGGAAATATACGATAAATCCACCAACAATAGCACCAAGAAGACCAGCAGCAAAAGTAGCAAATCCGCCACCAGATCTCTTATATTTTCTATTATTCATACTTTCCTCCTATTTAATAATATATACCCAATTTATGCTAAAAAAATGAATTCTTAATTAAATTTATATAAAATTCTTAATTTTTATGTAAAAGCCTTAAAATTCAAACAAATTTTCAAATAAAAAGGAGAGAAATTAATCTCCCCTATTAGATTATTTGACCTTATCGATATAGGCTCCATAGCCCTCCTCATCCATCTTGCTAAGAGGAATAAAGCGCAAAGCTGCTCCATTAATACAATATCTAACGCCGCCCTTATCCTTTGGACCATCATTAAAGACATGACCTAAGTGAGAATCTCCTCTTCTAGATCTAACCTCAACCCTATCCATATTGTGGGACTTGTCACCCCTATAATTGATATTGCCACCAATTGGCTTTGTAAAAGAAGGCCAACCGCAGCCAGCTTCATACTTATCCTTTGAAGAAAAAAGTGGCTCGCCGCTGACCTTATCAACATAAATTCCTGGCTCATCAAAATCATCATATTTAGATGAAAAAGGCCTCTCAGTTTGATTTTCTTGGGTAACCTTGTACTCTTCCTCGCTAAGCTTATCTTTCAAGGCATTTTTATCCTTAGTAAGGACATCCTTCTTAGAAGCCAAAGGCTCATCTGCAAGGCCAATATTGATATGGCAATAGCCGCCAGGATTTTTATCTAGATAATCTTGATGATAGTCTTCAGCCAAGATAAAATTTTTCAAAGGCTCAACTTCAACAACAATTTTCTTATCATAGCCTTCCTGTTTTTGTCTAATAATTTCATCGATAATTAGCTTATCATTCTCATCAGTGTAGTAAATTCCAGTCCTATATTGCCTACCCTCATCATTGCCCTGCTTATTAACAGAAGTCGGGTCAATAATCCTAAAATAATATTCCAAAATATCCTGCAAAGCCACCACATCTGAATCATAAGAAATCTTAACAGTCTCGCTATGGTCAGTAGCACCTATTTTCTCATAAGAAGTAGCATCTGTTTTTCCATTAGCATAACCTACATCAGTATCAAGGACGCCAGGAATTTTCTTAAAATACCCCTCAACACCCCAAAAACACCCACCAGCTAGGTAAATTTCTGATGAGTTTGTAGACTTAGGAAGTACTTCATCATGACCAGAATCATTAGAAGACCTATTAAAAAACTTAAAACCAATAAAAACCACAAACAAAGCCATTAAGGCATATAAAATTCTATATTTTTTCATAAAAATCCTCTTAATTTTTTTATAATTCTACCATAGATATGATTAAAATCTAATAAAGGTTAACAAAAACAGCCTTTATAATAATATAAAATGATTATAAGCATAATTATCGGGTAATTACTTTTATAAGACAGGTGTTAGATAATAATAGATAAAGGAGAAGTTATGATAGACTTAATTATTATTTTAGTGACAATATTTTTCCTCGTAATCGCTATGTATCAAGCTGATAAAAATAAAAATAAAAGTAAAAAGAGTATTCCTTATAAATTATCTAAGATGATTGCAAACATACTAAATTTTGTTACTTTTTTAGATACTCAAGAGGTTAATAATATAATTGATGATATAGAAAATGAAAATAATAAAGAGAAAGATTAGAATAAAAAAGTCTTATGACCTAAACCCCAAAAACCAGTATATAGATTGTGAGGTTTTTCTATGCCGAAATACACACAAAAGAATTAAAAATTAAATAAGTAGTTAAATATTTGCCAGTGCAATCATGAAAATATATAGATTTCGATCCTCATATACTAATAGTCAACACTCATTCTATAGATAAATTATAGTGGATAACCCCGCGTGTGCGGGTACTACTCATCAAGTTCAGCCTTATCTAAATCTTTTAACAAGGCACGGCCAGCAAGGTTGTTTTTAGCAGATGCCGTCATAAGAGCCTTATCAAAAGCATTGTTTATCCTAATATTTTTAATTTCAGCTGCATAAGATTCATCCTTAGACTTATTTTCTGCTTGGAAATCTGATATTTGCTTTTTCAAAGCCTCAACATCCCCCTTAGAATCTTTAAGAGCCTCTAGTTGGTCATCCTATCCTTTAGATCAGTCTTAAATTTGTTTTTTTCATCATTTACTTCCTTAAATCTCTCATAAGGCACATAAGACTTTAATTCTTCCAGGGACTTTTCCTCAAGCTTAGAAGCCAACCCTTCATCCACACCTAATTTTACAAAATCTTCCTTTTTCATTCTGTCTCCTTCATAAACATTTTTACCTTTGTTCAGTCCAACATATATGACTTGTTCTTTAACGTCTTCAATACAAAAAGACGGTATAGACCGTCTTAATTAACTATTAAATTTCAACTAAAAAAGCACACTTTAAAATTATATACAGTGTGCTTTTAATAACCTATGTCATAACTTTTATAATTTTTTCTTTCTGTAAATGGAGTTTTATTTTTCCAAACATCCAAATCACTATGTTTCATAATGGAATAAGCCTTATCCTGATTTTCCTCTTTTTTTATAGAATTAATGAACTGATTCCATTCATTCATATCTGAAACCATTGTATAGGCTTTTTCAGGATTTCCATTAAAAAACAAATCCCCCATCTCTATAACTTGTTCTTTTAATAACATTTTACACCTCACTTAATCAAGAGATTATAAACGCCAATTATTTCTAACTTAACTTCTATTTTAAACTATAAGTCAATTATTACTTTGATATAAAAATTCTTCCTCATCAAGTCATATATTTGATATATCTCTACCCATTTTTGCATTATTTAAATAAATTTCTACAATAAAAAGCACACTCTAAAAAGAATGTGCTAATTTACATAAGTGGGACTGCCCCCTCTCCCACATCTCCATAAAAATGGCGTTATCGGCAGATTTCTTAACCTTTATGCTTACTTATATTATACTACAAATTATCATTTTATTTTTCAACATATAATGTATAATGATATTAGTAAGTAGGGTTTCCTCGCTCATTAAAAAAAATTTTAGAGTAATCTAATAAGCTTGGTGGGGAACCCCTACTTTTTCTTTTTAAATATACCTACAAATTTACCTTTTGTAGTTATCATTATTCTTTGCAAATCTCCCATACCTAGTAAAGGTGCCAATATCTGGCACCTCAAAAATCACACCGCGTGTGCGGGTACTACTTTACGTATTTTTGTATTATTTGCTCGTTCATAGGATCACCCCCGCATGTGCGGGTACTACGCATTCCAAGTTCTAGACTTAGATACTTTCTTAGGATCACCCCCGCGTGTGCGGGTATTACTGGAGTCTGTGGAATTGCAGCCCCAAGTAATAGGGATCACCCCCGCGTGTGCGGGTATTACAGTAGAGGAGATAACAATGTTACAAGTAAAAGAGGATCACCCCCGCGTGTGCGGGTATTACGTTGCTTGGCCTGCTTTTCAGGTCATAGCCGATGGGATCACCCCCGCGTGTGCGGGTATTACACTAAAATTATCCCTATTTTTAGCCATTTTTATTTTTACTATAATGCTATTTTATTCACTTTATTTTCTACTATCATTGTAACATATAAACTTTGTATTATGAAATTAAATTAATATGAAATAATAGACAGAAAAAGAGGAATGTCGAATAATCAACATTCCTCTTAAATTCTGGCGCGTCATTGAGGATTCGAACCCCAGGCCTTCTGGTCCGTAGCCAGACGCTCTATCCAGCTGAGCTAATGACGCATAATAAAAACCAAGCAAGCCACAAGATAGGCTAGGCTTGGTTTTTTTCTTTATTTAATTTGGAGCGGATGACGAGATTCGAACTCGCGACCCTCGCCTTGGCAAGGCGATGCTCTACCACTGAGCCACATCCGCATATTAATCCATAAGATTAAATTTGGAGCTGATGATAGGACTTGAACCTACAACCTATTGATTACAAATCAATTGCTCTGCCAATTGAGCTACATCAGCATCTATTTTTATTAAAGGGTTGGGCAGGATTGGTAAAACCAATCCTAAATGATTGCCAATATCCACAATTGATGCAATCAATTTTTAAATATAAGTTCTGTGGCGACCTAGATGGGATTCGAACCCAGTCCCTTACAGGGTTTCAAATCGCAAGATTTGAAATCTTCGAGACGAACGTTAGTGAGTCCGAAGAACTCTTCCGCCGTTACGGCGGACCTTGTACGAAGTCACTTCTAGGTTGCATTATTATATTGGCGACCTGGATGGGATTCGAACCCACGACCTCCGCCGTGACAGGGCGGCATTCTAACCAGCTGAACTACCAGGCCTCATCAACATTTTATTATAGGATAACAAAATGTAATGAGCAATATTTAATTGCTTTTGGTGGAAGTAACAGGGCTCGAACCTGTGACCCCCTGCTTGTAAGGCAGATGCTCTCCCAACTGAGCTATACTTCCATATGGTGACCCCACCGGGATTCGAACCCGGGATACCACCGTGAAAGGGTGGTGTCTTAACCGCTTGACCATGGGGCCTTAATTTAAACATTAATTCAAGTATTTAATTCTATTTTGTTCACACTATACGAGCGGTAACCAGACCTACCATCCAATTGTTTCACAATTGGGGTTAGGGGCTTCGAACCGCTTGACCATGGGGCCTTAATTTAATTGAACCATAAAAATTAATACCATAGGCTATACTAGTCTATGGTCAATTTGGTGACTCCACCGGGATTCGAACCCGGGAAACCAGCGTGAGAGGCTGGTGTCTTAACCGCTTGACCATGGAGCCATATAGCTCCTAGGTCAAATAAGCTAAGAGCTTATAAAAAAATGGTAGCGAAGAAGAGACTTGAACTCTTGACACTCCGGGTATGAACCGAATGCTCTAGCCAACTGAGCTACTTCGCCATAATTACTTCCATTTGATATGGAATTTTGGTTGCGGGAGCAGGATTTGAACCTACGACCTCCGGGTTATGAGCCCGACGAGCTACCAGACTGCTCTATCCCGCGATATTTACTTGGCGCTCAGGGTGGGACTCGAACCCACAACCTACCGGTTAACAGCCGGGTGCTCCACCATTGAGCTACCTAAGCCCATTTAAGATAGAATTATCCTAGGTTTCCCTAGAATATCTATATAAGTTTCAATTTTTAACCTAGCTGACAAATGTCAGCTAGGTTTAGATTGTTTGGCGACTTCCTACTCTACCACCCAGTTGCCCAGGCAGTACCATCGGCGTTATGAGGCTTAACTTCTGTGTTCGGTATGGGAACAGGTGTATCTCTCATGCAATCATCACCATATTTTTTGAAC
>NZ_JAMXSM010000041.1:0-11196 GCF_026131665.1 Anaerococcus sp. NML200574
TATTTCGCCTTCTTCGTATTCTTTTATTACTTTTTTCTTTAATTCTAAACTATATTTTTTCATTGCAGCCTCTTTTCTAGCTACAACTTTTGGGGAGTCCTACAGACCATGCGGAAGGTCCCTTGGGCCTCCCCTTGAGACGGAGATTCAATAGTAAATAATAATCATTTAATAAAAGATAAAATAACGAAGAATTAAACCTCATAATAATATTGTCTTGGATAATAAAGTAGGGGTTTTAGGGGCAAGCCCCTAAAATAATTTTATATTGTATAAAAGTCTAGCTTTTTTGGGTATTAATATAACGATACTTAATGAAAGGATTTTTATGAAATTAGGAATTATTGGGGCTGGGAAAATTGTCCAGGAACAACTCACTTTTTTAAATGATATAGATGGTATTGATCTTCTTGCTATTGCGGCTACTAGCCGTAGTGAGGAAAAACTCAAAGATTTATGCCGAAGATATGAAATTCATAAATATTACACTGATTATGAGAAGCTTCTAGCTGATGATGAGGTTGAGGTTGTTTATGTAGCTCTTCCTAATAATCTCCACTATGAGGTTATGGATAAGGCCCTTGATTATGGTAAGGATATTATTTGTGAGAAGCCTTTTACTGCTGATATCAACCAGGCCCTTAAGATTTTTAGGAAGGCTGAAAAGAAAAATCTAATCGTCCTTGAAGCTATGAGTAACCGTTTTAATCCAAATGCTCTTGCTGTTAAGGAGAGGATAAAGGATTTGGGTAAGCTTAAGATTGTTTCTTTTAATTATTCCCAATATTCATCTAGGTATGATGCCTTTAAGAAGGGGGAGATTGCCCCAGCCTTTAGCCTTGGTCATGCTGGTGGAGCCCTTATGGATCTCAATGTTTATAATATTGATTATGTGATTAATCTTTTTGGCGTGCCAGAGGATGTGAAATATTTTCCAAATATTGAAAATTCTATCGATACTTCTGGAGTCATGGTTATGGATTATGGAGATTTTAAGGCTGTTTGTATAGGGGCTAAGGATTCTTCTGCAGAATTTTTAAATACTATCCAAGGAGAACATGGAACTATTACTATTAAGGATGCCTTAAATTCTTTTGACACAGCTGTTATTTCTATTAAGGGTCAGGATGATGAGCTTTTAGAACTTGATGGGACTAAGTCTAGACTTTACTATGAATGGATTGACTTTGATAAAATTATAAAAGACAGGAATTACAAAAAGGCAAATGACCTTGCTGATTTAACTTTGGCAACTGTCGAAGCTATAAATCAAGCTAGGATTGAGGCGGGCATATTTTTCCCATCTGATGAGAATTAGTTGTTAAAAATTTGTTTAATTTAAATGAATTATGTTATAATTAACATAAGGTTTATTGGACAGATTTAAGATATTATGTGTATTTTAAAAGGTTCTAGAGGTTTTAAGTTTTGGAATCGGTGATTTAGGATTAAATCAGTTTTTATAACTGTTTAATAAATCAAAATATTTGTATTTTATACAAGAAAGGAGTTATTATGGTAGGAATTATCCTAGCAAGCCACGGGGCCT
Source organism: Anaerococcus sp. NML200574 (assembly GCF_026131665.1). NCBI lineage: Bacteria > Bacillati > Bacillota > Tissierellia > Tissierellales > Peptoniphilaceae > Anaerococcus > Anaerococcus sp. NML200574. The sequence continues at coordinate 1,550 of NZ_JAMXSM010000041.1, forward strand.
TTGCTGAGGGTATTAAGGAATCTGCTCAAATGATTTTTGGAAATCAAGATAAGTTTGAAGCGGTTGTTCTTAAACCTTCTATGGGGCCAGATGACTTTAGGGCAAATCTAGAAGCTGCTATCGAAAAACTCGATTGCGATGAAGTTTTGTTCCTATGCGACCTTTGGGGAGGTACCCCATTTAACCAATCTTCTGCTGTTCTTGATGGACACGAAGATAAGTGGGCTATTGTCGCAGGTCTTAACCTTCCAATGGTTATAGAGGCTCTTAGCGAGAGATTTACTGAAGAATCTGCTCATAAGATTGCAACTACAATCATTACATCTGCTAAGGAGGGCATCAAGGCTAAGCCTGATAGCCTAAATCCTGTTGAAAAGGTAGTTGAGGCTGAAGCTAAGACTGATAGCGAAGTTGAAAAGAAGATGGTAGGTGGAACTATTCCTGAGGGTACTGTTCTTGGTACAGGAGAAATCGATATACCTGTTGCAAGAATTGATACTAGGCTTTTACATGGTCAAGTTGCAAGTAACTGGACTAAGGCTATAAGGCCTGACAGGATTATTGTTGTATCTGACAATGTTGCTCACGATGCTCTTCGTAAGCAAATGATTATGGAGGCTGCTCCTCCAGGAGTTCACGCTCACGTTGTCCCTATCAAGAAGATGAAAGAGATTCAAGATGACCCAAGATTTGGGGCTACTCGTGCCTTGCTTCTATTTGAAAAACCTCAAGAGGTTTTAGAATTCTTGGAAATGGGTGGTAAGCTTGATACTGTAAATATCGGATCTATGGCTCACTCTAAGGGCAAAGTTGTTGTTACAAATGTACTTGCCATGGACAAGGACGATGTTGAAACTCTTGAGAAGATTAAGTCAATGGGTGTTAAGTACGATGTAAGAAAAGTACCAGCTGACAGCCCAGAAAATTACGAATCTATTATCAAAAAAGCTAAAAGCGAATTAAATATGTAGGAGAAATTATGAGTATTTTTAATATTATTTTAATCGGCCTAGTAGCTTTCCTAGCTGGTTGTGAAGGTATTTTGGACCAATTCCAATTCCACCAACCACTTGTTGCTTGTACCCTTATAGGTCTTGTAACAGGCCATCTTAGAGAAGGTATTATACTTGGCGGTTCACTTCAAATGATTGCCCTAGGTTGGGCAAATATCGGTGCTGCGGTTGCTCCAGATGCGGCTTTAGCATCAGTTGCTTCAGCTATTATCATGGTTTTAGCCCTAGAAGGTGGAACAGCTGATCCAACTACAGCTATTAACACTTCTATAACCCTTGCTATTCCTCTATCAGTAGCAGGTTTATTCCTTACAATGCTTGCCAGAACTCTAGCTATTCCATTAGTTCACGGTATGGATGCTGCAGCAGAAAATGCTGACTTTGGCAAAATTGAAACCCTTTCATGGATAGCAGTAGCTATGCAAGGTCTTCGTATCCTTGTCCCAGCTCTAGCACTATGCTTTATCCCACCAGCAGCTGTAACAGAAGCTCTTAATAGGATGCCAGAATGGCTAACAGGTGGTATGGCAGTAGGCGGCGGCATGGTAGCAGCTGTAGGTTATGCTATGGTTATCAATATGATGAGTACAAAAGAAACTTGGCCATTCTTTGCCCTAGGTTTTGTACTTGCTGCAATTCCAAACCTAACCCTAATTGCTCTAGGTGTTATAGGTTGCGTACTAGCAGTAGTATACATGACCCTAAAACAACTAGCTACATCTAATAGTGGAAGTGGTAATGCCGGAAGCGGTGACCCACTTGGCGATATAATCAATGATTATTAAGGAGAAGCTATGACTGATAAAACAATAAATAATGAGAAAAAAATAAGTCTTTCAAGATCTGCTCGTGTTAAGGTTTGGTGGAGACACCAATTCCTACAAGGATCTTGGAACTATGAAAGAATGCAAAATGGTGGTTGGGCTTTCTCTATAATTCCTGCCATCAAAGAACTTTACAAAGATAAAAAAGACCAAGCTGATGCCCTTAAGCGTCACCTAGAATTTTATAATACCCACCCATACGTATCAAGCCCAGTAATGGGTGTAACCCTAGCTATGGAAGAAGAAAGAGCTAATGGTACACCAATCGAAGATGCGGCAATAAACGGTGTTAAGGTAGGTATGATGGGACCTCTTGCAGGTGTAGGAGATCCAGTATTCTGGTTTACCTTTAGACCAATCATAGGTGCCCTTGGTGCATCTCTTGCCCTAACAGGTTCTCCTTTAGGTCCACTTTTATTCTTTATTCTTTGGAATGCCCTAAGAATGATATTTGAATGGCAAACCCAAGAGCTAGGCTATAAGGCTGGTAATGAAATAACAAAAGACCTTTCAGGCGGTGTCCTTGGTAGGATTACAACCATGGCATCAATTTTAGGTATGTTTATAGTAGGTGCCCTAGTACAAAGATGGGTATCAATCAAATTTGCCCTAGATGTATCAGCTGTTCAACAACAACCAGGTTCATACATTGACTGGGCAGCCCTACCAGCAGGAGCTGAAGGAATCCAAGCGGCCCTTAAACAATTTTCAGCAATAGGACCAACAGCCCTAGATCCAGTAAAAGTCACAACTTTACAACAAAACTTGGACTCACTAATACCTGGTCTAGTACCACTTCTACTAACCCTAGGTATTTGTAAATTACTAAAGAAAAATGTTTCTCCAATTACAATAATCTTAGCCCTATTTGTAATCGGTGTAATAGCTAAATTCTTTAGAATAATGTAAGATGATTCAAAGCCAAAATTCAAAAGTCGATCTTAAGATAAAGGCTAATCTATTGGGAGGTCTCCTCAGCAGGGGGGACCTCCTTATAGGTAATAAGGCTATAGAATATTATAACGAAAGAGATGTAAGAGATTATATACAAATTCCCTATAAGGAAATAAAGCTCATAACAGCATCGGTAATACTTGATAAGAAAATAACCAGATTTGCCATTCACACCAAGGCAAACGGCGATTTTATCTTCAACACCAAAGACAACAAAAAAGTCTTAAGGGCTATAAATAAGTATTTGCCGGATGATAAATTAAGAAAATCCCTTACAGTCATGGATTATTTAAAGAAAATATTTAAAAGATAGGTCCTAATCGGGCTTAGACTGAGGATAAAGTAGATGAAAAGCACAAACTCATCTACTTTTTCTATGCAATAGATAATAAGTATTTATATACAAAACAAGTAAGCAAGATAAAAACGGGTATATATATCTAAAAGATATATTTAAGGAGATATTATGGCAACAATTAGTACAGGTCTTTGGGGAGATTCTAACACTTTTAACTTAAAAGAGATTGACTCATCTAAGGTAAGAAGTGAGCTTTTAGATTTTTTTGTTGATGGCGAGGAAATCATATCTGCCTTTGAGACAATTAGAGATCAGGTTGTTTTTTCTAATAAGAGGATTCTTGTCGTCAATGTTCAAGGAATTACCGGCAAAAAAAGAGCTTATATTTCTTATCCTTATTCAAAGATTCAATATTTTGGTGTTGAAACTGCAGGTGTTTTGGACATTGATAGTGAGCTTTTCCTTGCATTTAATGATGGCAAGTCTCTTTCGTTTGACTTTAAAACTAGCGTTGATATAGTTAGCATCTCAAAGGTTATAAGCTCATATGTACTTTAAGAACTAGTGAGTACAAATTGTGTACCCATTAAGAATTTATTTTAAAATAAATTCTAAAATCCCTTTTGTAGCTCTAAGGCTGTGGGGCTTTTTTTATCAATAAAGTGAAAACATTTTCTCAAAGGGGTAGAAATTTATTAGAAGTTATTATATAATTATAGTATAAAAATAAAAATGGACATAAAATTAACAACAAGTCCAAGAAGGAGCAATATATGAAAAACTATAATACATCTAAGATCAGGAATCTCGCCTTGGTAGGGCATTCGGGAGCCGGTAAAACTTCACTTACTGAATCCCTTTTATTTAAAACTGGTGTTATCGATAAAAAGGGAAAAGTAGAATCTGGAAATACAGTTTCAGACTACGAAAAACAAGAGAAAAAGAGAAATATTTCCCTACAAACATCAATTATTCCGATAGAATACAACGATTATAAATTAAATTTCATAGATTCTCCAGGATTTTTTGACTTTGAGGGTGAAGTATTGCAGGCTCTAAGGGCAGCAGAATCAGCTCTCTTTGTAATAGATGGTGAAAAGGGCATAGAAGTTGGTACAGAAAAATATTGGAAATATACTCAAAAAATTAATTTACCTTCCATTATTTTTGTAAACAAACTTGATAAGGAAAACGCTAATTTTAATAAGGTTGTAAGTGATCTTCATATAGAATTTGGTAAAAACATCATTCCTCTAACCCTAATGCTTGGCGAAGGTGAAGAATATGAGGGCATCATAGATGTCATGGATAAAAAAGCCTACACCTATCACAATGATGAAAAGGCTGAAGCAGAAATTCCAGAAATAAGAATGGCAGAAGTTGAAGAAGTTTACAACCAAGTCATAGAAGCTGTAGCTGAAAGTGATGACGCTCTAATGGAAAAATTCTTCGAAGGCGAAGAATTCTCAGAAGCAGAAATTAGAGAAGGTCTATCAAAGGCAATACTAAATGGTAAGGTAGTTCCACTTATAGCAGGTTCTACAGAAAAAATGATAGGTCTAACAAGCCTACTTGACTGCATAATTAAATACATGCCAGCAATCGATGATGAAGCGGCTAATATAGGTTTTAGGGTAGCAGATGGCTATGAGGCTTTTGAAGCAAAAGAAGATGCGCCATTCTCTGCAGTAGTATTTAAGACCCTTGCAGACCCATTCTTAGGAAAGATTTCAATCTTTAAGGTTCTATCAGGTTCAATTTCAAGAGATGACAAGCTTTATAATGCAAGTAAAGATAGAGATGAAAAGATAGCTTCACTCTTCTACCTAAGAGGAAATGAACAAATTAAAACAGATAAGGTCGTAGCTGGTGATATAGGAGCCTTTGCTAAACTTGAAGCAACTTCTACTGGCGATACACTTTGCTCTAAAGAAAACAAAATCCTTTATAAACAAGTTAAATATCCAAAACCAGTCCTATTTTACGCAATAAAGGCTGTAAGCCGTGCTGATGAAGATAAGATTTCTGAAGCCCTACAAAAACTAGCTGAAGAAGATCCAAGCTTTAACAACGAGATGAATAGAGAAACAAGTCAACAAGTCCTATCAGGTCTTGGCAATGTTCAGCTTGAAGTAATAATGGATAAGCTAAAAGATAATTACTCTGTAAATACAGAAATAGTAGAATATAGAATCCCTTATAGAGAAACAATCAAGGGCAAATCAGATGTTCAAGGTAAACACAAAAAACAATCCGGTGGTGCAGGCCAATATGGTGATGTATTTATCAGATTTGAACCAACAGAAGAAGACTTTGTCTTTGATGAAGAAGTATTCGGTGGAGCAGTTCCTAAAAACTACTTCCCAGCTGTAGAAAAAGGTCTAGAGGAATCTCTACTAGAAGGCCCATTAGCAGGCTTTAAGGTAACAGGCGTAAAGGCAACCCTTTATGACGGTTCTTATCACCCAGTAGATTCTAACGAACAAGCCTTCAAAACAGCAGCAAGAATAGCCTTCAAAAAAGGTATAGAAGAAGCAGACCCAATCTTATTAGAACCTGTAATGGCTCTTGAAATCAATGTTCAAGACGCTAACATGGGTGATGTAATGGGAGATATGAATAAGAGACGTGGTAGAATCTTAGGCATGGAACCACAAGAAGATGGTAGCCAAATAATCAAAGCAGAAGCACCGCTTTCAGAAGTTCTAACCTACGCAATAGACCTAAGAAGCCAAACATCAGCAAGAGGAAGCTTCTCAATGGACTTTGTAAGATATGAAGAGGTTCCAAAAGAAATAACCCAAAAAGTAATAGAAAATTACAAGAAAGACTAAGAGGAAATACTATGGCAAGATGGGAAATACTCGATATTGACCCTTATTTGAGTGATTATGAAAATGATATTAATCTAAGGATGGATCGATTACAAGAGCAAAAAAATAGGTTTTTAGCAGATGGCAAATCACTTAAAGATTTTGCCAATGCCCACAATTATTACGGCTTCCACAAGGTAAAAGGAGGCTGGATATATAGAGAATGGGCTCCAAATGCTGACGGTCTTTATCTAATAGGAGATTTTAATGGATGGGATAAGCACTCCCATCCTCTCCATAAAATAAATGACGAAGATTGGGAAATCTTTGTCGAAGGAATCAGGACAATCCCACACAAATCAAGGATAAAAGTCCTAGTAGATGCAAATGGTAGATTATCAGAAAGAATACCACTTTATGCAAGAAGGGTCGAAAGAAATGAAGACTTTGACTATGCTATGGTTCTAGAAAATCCAAGGAAAGAATTTGAGTGGACGGACCAAGATTTTGAAATAAAAAAGGACAATCCACTAATTTATGAAGCCCACATAGGAATGGCAGGTGAAGAAGGCAAGGTATCATCCTACAAAGAATTTGAAAAATATATCTTGCCAAGAATACAAAAGGCGGGCTATGACACGGTTCAACTTATGGCTATAGCCGAACACCCATATTATGGATCATTTGGCTATCAAGTATCAAATTTCTTTGCACCATCTTCCTGGTATGGGGAAAATAACGACCTAAAGAGTTTGATAAACACAGCCCACCAAATGGGTCTTAATGTAATAATGGACCTAGTTCATTCCCACTCAGTCAAAAACACAGCTGAAGGTATCAATGAATTTGACGGCACCGACTATCAATTTTTCCATGCAGGCGGAGAAGGTAACCATCCAGACTGGGATTCCAAGCTTTTTGATTATCACAAGGCAGGAGTAAATCACTTCCTTCTATCAAATGTTAAATATTGGCTAGAAGAATATCACTTCGATGGTTTTAGGTTTGACGGAGTCACCTCCATGATCTATAGAGATCACGGCAGGGGAGAAGCTTTTGATAATTATGGCAAATATTTCTCAATGAATACAGACATAGATGCCTTAAATTATTTGCAAATGGCCAACGAATTAATCAGAGAAATCAAGCCGAAGGCCATAACCATAGCAGAAGATATGTCAGGTATGCCAGGTATGTGTTTGCCAGTAAGCCAGGGCGGTATAGGATTTGATTATAGGCTAGCGATGGGAATGCCAGATTTCTGGGAAAAAGCCCTAGAGAAAAATGACTACGATTGGAACCTATCCAACATGTGGTACGAACTAACAACCCACAGACCAAATGAAAAAAGAATAGGCTATGTAGAAAGTCACGACCAAGCCCTAGTAGGTTCAAAAACCACCATCTTCAGGCTAGCAGATAAGGAAATGTACGATTCCATGTCCAAAGACAGCCATAATCTAATCATAGACAGGGCCATAGCCCTCCACAAGATGATAAGATGGATAACCATATCAATGGGAACAGATGGTTACCTAAACTTCATGGGCAATGAATTTGGTCATCCAGAATGGATAGACTTCCCTAGAGAAGGCAACGGCTTCTCCTATCATTACGCACGTCGTATGTGGTCTCTAGCCGATGCAGATTATCTAAAATACCAATATCTAAACGAATTTGATAGGGCCATGATAGAATTTGTTAAGGAATACCATCAATTAGGCAAAACAAGCTATAGGCTATGGCTGGATAACGATAGAAAAATTATAGCCTTCAGAAATGGAGACCTAGTCTACCTATTTAATTTCCACCCAACAGATTCCTACGAATCCTTTCACCTACCAATCCATGATATAGGAGAATTTAAAGTTCTAATGGACTCAGACGAATTTAGATTTGGTGGTTTTGGCAGAATAAGTCACGATTACACATACACAACAGAAAAACTTCCGGGCACTGACTATGATGGCATAAAAATATATATACCATCAAGAACAGCCCTAGTCTTAAAAAAGGTCAAATAATGAAAATAACAGCATTAGGAGATTCTTTTACCCAAGGCTACTTAGTAGAAGAAAAATCATACACCCGCTTTTTACAAAAGGCGGGTTTTGAAATTAAAAACCTTGGAGTAAATGGGTCGACAACAGAAGAGATGTTAAATAGATACAAGAGATATCAAAAATTAAAAGAAAAAGAAGATCTACTAATAATATTTGGTGGCACCAATGATTTTATGAATGGTAAAAGCCTCAAATTTGTAGAAGATAATCTAAAAAGTATACTAAATATATCTCAGGCAAGAAAAACGATGATAATAAGCCCTCCTTATATAGAAGAAGAAAAAACCTTCAGCTTCTATGAAGGAGTCAATAGGAAATTAAAGTCCCTAGAAGAAAAAACACATAGGGCGGATTACTATATAAGGGCAAGCCAAATTGATGGACATTACTTAGATGGAATCCACCTAGCAAGCGACTTTCATCAAAATCTAGCTAGAGAAATAGAAAAAATCCTAGGAGAAAAAATTGACAGAAACAGCAAATGAGCAAATAGCAGATACTCTAGAAAAAACACCATTCATATCAGAATTAGTCAAAAATCAGTTGGTCCTAAAATTAACATCAACACTGATAATGATATTAATAGGGCTAGTTTTTCTGAAAATAGCAAGAAAATTAATAGACAAACTAATAGAAAGTGAAAGGTCAGGGAAAATTGCCAACAAGTCGAAAATAAAAACTGCAGGCAACCTCCTCTACTCAATAATAAAAACAATAGTTGTTTTTGTAGTACTTATAGGAATATTAGATGGTCTAGGAATAAATACCTCAGCACTCATAGCTACAGCAGGAGTTGGAGGTCTAGCCATAGCCTTCGCATCACAATCTATAATCAGCGACTTTATAAAAGGAGCCTTTATAATAATAGATGATAAGATAAGAGTAGGAGAATGGATACAGACAGCAAGTGCAGAGGGAGAAGTAGAAGAGCAAAACTTAAGAACCACAAAAATAAGAGATTTCAACGGGTCAATCCACATAATCCCAAACTCCCAAATAGAAAAAGTTCAAAACTTCAACAGAGGGCCAGCTAAATCAGACGTATCCTTCAGATTATCCTATGACACGGACCTAAAAGAAGCGAAAGACATAATAGAAAAAGTATCTAAAGAACTAAAAAATAGCGAATATAAAAAAGACTTTATAAAAGACTTTAGCTTTTTTGAAATAAACAGCTTCGATGAATTCTCATATAAAGTAAGAATGCTAGCGGAAGTCAAAGCAGGGAGCCAATGGGCTATAGCAAGAAAAGCAAGGGAGCTAATAAAATTAGAGATGGAAAAAAGAGGGATAAAAGCAAGCTTAGTGGGGTGCGAAACAAATGAAAAAATATAAAGTAGATGACATAATAACCCTAAAAAAGGGCCATCCATGTGGAGAAAACCTCTGGCAAATCGAAAGAGTAGGAGCAGACATCAAGCTAAGATGTACAGGCTGTGATAAAATAATATGGATGAAAAGATTGGAATTTGATAAAAGAATCAGAAAAATAAAAGATAAGAATGGAAAAATGGTATCAATAGTAAACTATGAACCAGAAGAAGATTAATTAAGTAGGGGCTGTTGCAAAAGTCCTAACATAGAAAAAGACGAGGAAATTAAACATCCTCGTCTTTTTCTGATACAATGTATTTATGAAACAAAATAGTAATACATCATCATTAACTAATCTTACACTAGTT
>NZ_JAMXSM010000042.1:0-10573 GCF_026131665.1 Anaerococcus sp. NML200574
ACTAGTGTAAGATTAGTTAATGATGATGTATTACTATTTTGTTTCATAAATACATTGTATCAGAAAAAGACGAGGATGTTTAATTTCCTCGTCTTTTTCTATGTTAGGACTTTTGCAACAGCCCCTTCTAATATTTTATTCTTCTATTTTTTCAAATACGCTGTGAGCTGTTTCTTTTAGTACTTGATTTAGAGTTTGGATGTTTTCTTTTCCTTTTGTTTCTAACCATTCTTTAGCTTCTTTTTCCTCTTTACCAAAAATTGCTACTGAGTCTTTCCATGTAGCTCTACCACATAGGACTCCGTTGAAGTTTGATCCTGCTTCTTTGGCTAGTCTTAGGGTCTCTTGGAAAAGTTCTGCTGTGATTCCGCCTGATAGGAAGATGAATGGTAGGTTTGTTGATTCAGCTTGGTCTTTGAAGTGTTTGATGGCTTCTTCTCTGCTGTATACGGCTTCTTCCTTGCCTAGACCTTCTACAAAGTTCATGTTTGTTGGAGTTTCTACCTTTAATACGTCTACCTTGTATCTTGGGTCTGAGAATTCTTTCATGGCGCTATTTACCTTGTGTGGTCTTACCTTTGCATACTCTGCACCTTTTTCTGAATCCATATTTCTATCATAGGTGATTATTTCTAAGAAGTGTGGTAAACCTAGACCTTCACATTCGTAACCAACTCTTTCTACCCAAGCTTTTTTGATGTCGTTTGTCTTTTCGTCATCATCACAATCGTAGTATAGTAGAGTTTTTATTGCATTTGCTCCCATTTCTTTAGCTCTTAATACACTCATGAAGTCTATTAATCTTGGAAGTCTGCCCTCATCGTATTCATCATAGCCTGTTTGCTCGTAGGATAGGATGAGTCCTGCATTTGCATCCTTGGCCTTTATTCCCTTTTCACCATAGATTGGGTCTAGAAGGATTGATGATGCAAAAGGTGTAAGCTCTTTTGATACTAATTCCTTATATGTGCCTATTCCTTCGACGTTGTTTAGACTAGGGTTTGCTGCTTCCATCATTTTTTCCATTGATCCTCTTTGGTCAATGGCTAGGGCTGCGATGGCTCCATCTTCATTTAATAATTTTTTTAGATTTGCTAATTTTTCTTGTGAAATTTTCATTCTTATATTTCCTCCACTTTGATTTGCTCGTAGTATTTGTCAAACTTTTCTATTTCTATGTGGGCTATTTCTTCTGTTAAGACATTTAAAAGGCCGCAGGTCATCGATGTTTTGATGACTTCTTCTGGGCTTTTATCTTTGTCTATGGCATAAATTGCCCCTGCAAGTGATGAGTCCCCGCTTCCTACTGGATTTATAGCAGTAACTTCCGGAACACTTGCCTTAAATATCTTATCTCCTGCCTTTACGACTGCCCCTTCCTTTCCTAAGGATACTATGACATAGTCAATATCTGCAAGAGGAGCTTTTTTAAGAGCTTCTTTGATATTATCCTTGGTAATTTCCTCACCAAGTAAATCTGCCACTTCTGTTTCATTTGGCTTTATTAGGTCTGGCTTGATTTTTGAATTTACCACATCTTTTAGGGTTTGTCCTGATGTGTCAACTGCCACAAAAACACCCTTGTTTTTGGCATAGGCAATTATCTCTTCATAAAAGCTTGAATCAAGGCCTTTAGGAAGGGATCCTGACATGGAAATTACCTTGCAGCCTGCACTTATTTCATCAAGCTTTTTGATAAATTCTTCCCTTTCAGCTGGGCTTATAGTTGGCCCTGCTTCAAGGATTTCTGTTTGTTTGCCTTCGTGTAGGATGGCTAGGCAATTTCTTGTTGGCTCTTTGATTTTTACAAATCTAGCCTCATGACCTCTTTCCTTTAGGCCTTCTTCAATAAATTCTCCAAGCTTACCGCCTACAAAGCCTGAATGAACAACTTCATCTCCTAATTCACCTAGGACATAGCCTACGTGAATACCCTTACCACCAGCATGTTTTATTACCCTATCAGTCCTTGTCACACCATCTATATTAAGTGTTTCTAACTGGTAGGACATGTCGACAGAAGGGTTTGCTGTGATTGTTAAAATCATCTATTCTCCTTTATGGAATTACTTTATTATCTCTGTATATTTCTCAATTTCTAGGACCTGGTCTGGCCTTATTTCATGATCTGTGATGAATTTCGCATCTTCCAGATTATAAAAATGATACAAGTCCTCATAACCAAGCTTGGAGGAATCTGCCACAAGGAAGCTCTCTAAGGAATTATCAAGAATCATCTTTTGCAAAATTCCTTCTTCTGGGCTATAAGTATAGGCCTTGCCCTTATTTATCCCATTTACGCCTATAAAGGCTTGGTTAAACCTCATCTTTGTGACAAGCTCAAGGCTAAGAGCGCCCACAAAAGCACCCGTAACCTTTCTAAATTCTCCTCCAATTAGCTTAATATTAATATTATCAAGAAAGACTAATTTATTAAAAAGATAGAGGGAGTTGGTAAAAATATTTAGCTTCTTATCGCCCAAAAATTTGCTAACATATTCTATAGTTGAGCCTGCACCAAGGAAAATATTCTGATCTTCCATCAAAAGTCCGCTAATTTTCTTAGCGATCTCTATTTTAAGGTCTTCATTCGTAAGAAGTTTCTCCTCATTAGAAAACTCCCTAGGACGAGCCTTATCAATCTTGCTAGCTCCCCCATGAATCCTCACAAGTAGCTTCTTATCCTCAAGCTCCTTCAAATCACGCCTAATAGTCATATCAGTAACATCCAAAAGGTCAGTCATCTGAGAAACCTGGATAATGTCATTTTCTTTTAACTTATCTAGAATTATCTTTTGTCTTTCTTCTTTTAACATCGTTAATTCCTTACTGCATATCTAATATAATAAGGGCTAGTTAATCTTTTAATAACATTATATATTATTTTTGTAAAAAATCTCTTATTATATCTAAAAGTAAGCCAGTGATATTAATCACTGGTCACTTTTTTACTTATTTTCTAATTTATAAGCTTCGTTTCTCTTTATCATTTCTTTTCTATACCATAGGAATAATCCAAGATAAACTGCTATTACACCAAGGCAAATCAATATTTGCATTCCACCTTGAGAATTTGCTAGACCTACAAAGTAAGCAACAAACTTTTCTATTGGTCCTTCAAGTGTAGAGTGTGAAATCAAAGCTGATGATGCAAGATTTTCTGGGAAGGCATTAACAGCTTTTGCAGCACTTGTTGCATATGGTGCTATAAGTGTACCTGACCATAGGAAAATTGGTAACATGAAGGCACCTATAAGGATCATTCTGATTAGTTTACCCCTTGTTACTACAAGAAGTGATGGAGTAAGACCCATTGCAATGATACCACCTAAAGGAAGTAATTTATTGCCAGGAAGTATGATTGCAAGTAGAAGCATTATTGGTGCTAAAACGTTAGCTGCAGCCCACATTTCTGCACGACCTGCTATAAATGGCCAGTCAAGACCAATGTTAAGTTGTCTGCCGCCAAGTTTTTTGTTGGCAAAATCAGCAATACCTTGTGATAGTGGCTCTACTGATTCTATAAACCATTGTCCTATTACTGAGAATAACTCAAGACATGTAGCTGCTGTAAATGCTAATTGGAATATATCCATTAATTTCATACCAGCTAAAAATCCTACAAATAATCCAAGATATATACCTATTGCAAATTTAGATCCCCAAAAACCAATCTTTGAGTTTAGTTTAGCTGCGTCAAAATCATATTTATCTAAAAATGGTAAAACTTTATCAATAATCTTATCAAACACCATAACTATAGGATTCATCATATAGTTCATATGTGTTGTAGTCATCGGATTTTCTTCAGGTGCATCTAGCAAATCATTAAAGGTAGGCTTCATTAAGTCTGAGTTTAATATCTTTAGAACACCTATAAATATTACTAATATAGTAGTAACTACTAGGTTTGCACCCATATACATTGCAAATAATCCAGTGATAGCTAAGTGCCAGATATCAAAGATATCAACATCTAAAGTGTTTGTTTTGTTTAAAAATAACATCACTATATTTACAATTATCATAACCAATAAAAAGTATAATGTATAAGGTGATCCCCATGTGATTGTTGCAAGTGGTGCCCAACCAACATCTGTGATTGATAGTTCTATACCCGTTCTTTCTACAAAAGCTTGCAAAGCATCAGCAAAACCGCCTGTCAAAATACCCATTATTGCCCCTATAGCAGTGATAGATACCGCTAGTCTGATACCACCTTCAAGGGCCTTTGTGAATTTAACACCTACTGCTACTGAGATGATTGTAAGTACAAGCATCATAAGTACAGCCGGAGTTATAATATCCATAAATTTACCTAATGTAACATTAGCAAATTCTATTATTCCATTCATGTTTTACCTCTTAATTAATTTAAATTATTTTCTTTTATTATAGATTCAACCTTATCATAAACAGGTTTAGCCATTGCTGGCATTCTGTATAAGATAGCTCCTGCATCAACTACTGGAATAGTTACATCAAAACCTAAATCAGTTTTTGATATTTGTGCAAAAATATCATATTTGCTTAGCATATCTTCTGTAATATCCTTAATCATTACCGCATCACATTTTACTTGATAGCCTCTAGTTTTCATTTCATTTTCTAATGCGTTCTTGATTTGGTGACTTGAGTTAACTCCTGCTCCACAAGCTGCTAAAATTTTAATCATAATATCTCCTTAAAACCTTTCTTCTATAAAATTATAAATTTCTTCAGTATCATCCATCTCAAATAATTTGTTTATGTCTTCCGTCTTTGTCACAAAATCCATAATATTAGCTAACATATCTGTCTGCTCATTTCCGTCTTCATTTAATATAATAAAGGCAAAACTCACATCCATTTCTATACTAGGATCAATCATATTATTGAACTTGATTTTGTTATTAAGCTTAATAGGTACTATCCCTGTGTATCTACATGTGTCTGGATCTGTATGAGGAATAGCTATATTAGCTAATTTTTCATCTACAACCGACATATCTAAGCCAGTTGGATATGATGCCTCTCTTTCCTTTATTTTCTCTAAGAAATTTTCTTTTACCAAATCCTTAGCATAAAGGTTTTTGTAAACTTCTTCAAAAAGACTATCACTATCCAAGGCATCAGATATATAAACATTATCTTTTCTGATTAAATCTGTCATAAAGCTTAGTCGTGATACTCCCCTCTATCCCATTTTTCTATGAATTCTGTAAAGAAGCCATCGTTTGCTACTTGTTTTTCCTTATCTTCTTTGTAATTTTCTTCGATAGCCATGATTTTTTCGATTATTTTTTCTCTTTCTGGACTTGCTTCATATTCTGTATTTAAGAATCCATCTACTATTTCTAAAGCTAGGTCCTTGCCGACTATCATTCCGCCAAAGCCTATTACGTTGGCATTTAGCTCTCTTTTTGCGGCTCTTGCTGTTTCTACATCTCTTACTAGGGCACATCTGGTGCCGAATGCCTTGTTTACTGCTGTTGTGATGCCTACTCCTGTTCCACAAAGGACGACTCCTAGGTCACACTGTCCACTTCCTACTAGTTCTCCGACTTTTTTGCCGTAGATTGGGTAGTGGGTTCTTGTGTTGTCGTAGCAGCCTACATCATAAACTTCATGGCCTAGGCTTTTAAGATGATCTGATACTTGCATCTTTAGGCTTGTTACTATGTGATCGCATCCTAATGCTATTTTCATTTTAGACCTCCTTAAAGCATTTTGTTTAACATGTCTATTCTTATTTGGTGACGGCCTCCGTCATAGCCGTGTGATAAGAATGATCTTAAACATGATTTTGCTAGTTCTTCGCCTACTATGGCTGATCCCATGACTAGGATTCTTGCTCCGTTGTGTCTTTTTGTCATTAGGGCTGATCTTTCTTCACTTACTTCTGCTGCTATCATTCCCTTATGCTTTGAACAAGCCATGTAGGATCCTGCACCGTACTTGTCGATTACTACTCCTACTGATTGGTCATCTGATCCTGATGTAAGCATCCCATCTACTTCTAGGAGTTTCTTACATACTGCCTCTGAGCTATCTACTAGGTCGAATCCTTCTTGAGTTAGGTCTTCATAGTCATAGCCAAGTCTCTTTACTTCTTCGACTAAAGCATCCTTTAGCCCTTTTCCATCCATGTCGGATGCTAGAAATACCTTCATACTACCTCCTTTTTATATTTCCGCATGATAATCCAAAATGATTTCCATGTCAGTTCCAAATTTAATGAGTTTGAAGTTTTTTGTTTGATAGTGTTTTCTTTTTTTTGTTTTTGTTCGATTTCAGTATACAGGAAATTGATTTCTTTGTCAAGCTTTTTCTTAAAAATTTTTATTATTTTTTTATAATTGCCTATCTATATTCATTTTATAAAAATTTTATGGGCCTCTAATACATGATTTTAACTAGACTTTTCAAAATATAAGCTTTATAAAAATATTTAACTTCTAACCCTCTGTCTTCTAATTTGTAGATTATTTTTTTATTTTTCGTTTATGTTTGTTTTACTATAAAATAATTTAATAGTGATATATTTTTCATAAAAAAAGACTTTTCGTATAAAATTAAATTATACAAAAAGTCTTTAATGTTTTATTTGTTTTCTTCACAATACTTTTTAGCTAATATTAAAGCTCCCATAGTTGGGTCTGCGTATGGCGCTACTAATTTGATATTTTCATCTAGGTATTTTTCTATAGCATCTGTTAAGGCCTTTCCAAGGTTAAAAACTCCACCAGAATAAGACGCTAATATTTCTCCATCAAAACTTAGCTTTTTACCTAAAGTATTGATTGTAAGAGCTGCTTCATAGGCGATTTTATCTAATAGTTCTAGGGCGCACTCATCCTCATTTTCTATTAGTTTTGAAAATATCTTGCCAATTCCTGCTAGCTCATCTCTTGTCATGCCATCTGTTAGAGGAATAATTTCAAAATCATCATCTATATTTAGCTCTTTTTTAATTTCATCATAGAGTAGGGTTTTTGGTATTCTACCGTCACTTTGCTTGGTAAAATAATTGACTAATCTCTTACCAATATAGTAACCACTTGATTCATCTCCTATTAGTGGCCCCCAACCGCCACATCTCATGCTTTCTCCCTTGTCATCTAGACCAAAACCTATTGATCCTGTACCTAAGATTAGGTTGATGCCTGGCTTGGCATTTAGGGATCCTGCCCATGCATTTAGACAGTCGTTACCTACCTTAAAATTATCAGATCCTAGAAGTTCTCTTAAGCTTTCGTCTATGAAGGCCTCATCATCAGGATATTGACCATAGCCTGGTACAGATACAAAGGTATAGGCTATGTCTTCTTTGCTTATATTTGCTTCATTAGTCAAGCTAGCTATAGCATTTTCGATTCTTTTTTTGAACTCTTCTCTTGATACTTGGCTTAGGTGGATGGTTTTTTCCTTGTGGTAGAATTCTTCTCCTTCTTTTGATAGGATAAAGGCTGTTTTTGTTCCTCCCCCATCTACTCCTAAAAATATCTCTCTAGTCATAACTCCTCCTTTTGTTGATTTTTATATTTCTATAATTTTTTAAGCTTAAATTGATAAGCCTCATATTCTGACTTAGCAACTGGCAAGGCAAGGCCCACTTCCATTAGGGCAACTGCCGAATATATCATTTTACTTTCTTCATCAATATAGAAAGCCTCCTTATCAAGACCCTTAAGCTTAACAAAACCCACTGGCATATTAGCCTCAATATAGGTCCTTACAAGATTAACCAGCACATCACACCTGTCTTCTGAAACAAACATCCAAGCAGCACTTTCATCTTCAAAAGGATTTGATAACCTGTAATAATCTCCAAAGCGAATTAACTTTTCGTATTTTTTGTAAGTCTTTACTTGGTCTTTTACAATTTGTTTTTCAGAATCATCTAGCTTTGATAGGTCCATTTCATATCCGAAAGTTCCTGCCATTGCAACAATACCTCTAGTTTTAAGGCTGGTAGTTCTTCCTGTTTGGTGGTTTGGAACAGCAGAAACATGAGATCCTGTAAAGGCTATTGGATAAAAGAAAGATGACCCATACTGAATTTTTGTTCTGTTTATGGCATCGGTATTATCGCTAGTCCAGATTTGAGGAGAATAATACATTATTCCAGCATCAAACCTTCCTCCGCCACCGCTACATCCTTCTATGAGTATGTTTGGATACCTCTCAATCAATCTTTCATAAAATTCATACAAACCTAATACATAATCATAGGTCAAAGTCCCACTATAAACATCATCCAAAGACCTATTCATATCCCATTTGATATATTCTATATTAGCCTGATCTATCACCTTGCATATTTTCTCAAAAATATAATCTCTAATTTCCTTCCTCGAAAAGTCTAAAACAAGTTGATTTCTAGAGCGTATAGGGTCTCTTCCATTAATTTTGATAGCCCAATCAGGGTATTTTTCATAAAGCTCACTTAGCTCATTAATCATTTCAGGTTCAATCCAAATGCCAAACTTAACCCCTAGGTCATTTACCCTATTTACAAGCTCATTTAGAGTGCAGCCCAATTTTTCTTCATTGACATACCAATCACCAAGCGAGCTATTGTCATCATTTCTATCGCCAAACCAGCCGTCATCCATAACAACCATATCTATTCCAAGGTCGGCTGCTTCTTTGGCAAGATTTACAAGAGTATCTGCGTTAAAATCAAAATACGCTGCTTCCCAAGAATTTACTAACACCGGTCTAGTTTCTTTAACAAACTTAGACTTACACAAGTTATTTAGCAATAATTTATGATAATTATTGGATAATTTTGATAATCCTTCGGATGAAAATGACATAATAACTTCTGGAGCCACAAATTCTTCGCCTGGGTCCAAAGGATAATCAAACAATTCGTCATTAAGGCCCATCAGAAGCCTTGTTTGATTGATCTGATCTTTTTCAACTTGGCACAAGAAATTGCCACTATAAACAAAGAGCATACCGTAACAGTTGCCAAAATCTTCTTTTGCATCCTTATCAGCCAAGATCACCCCAGGATTGTACTGGTGGCTAGAAGCACCTCTTCTGCTAGAAAATGAATAAGTACCATGGTCAAGACTTACCCTCTCAAAATTTCTTTCCATAGCATGCTTGCCATAAAAATTAATCACATCAAAATCCCCCGATAGGAAATCCAAGCAGGCAGTCATGACTTTCTTGATTTTTACAGGATTATTGCCTCTATTTCTTATGATAACACTTCTTGTTATAGCATCTTTATCATGAATAATCCCATATAGAAGACTAACTTCTATATCGCTTACTGGATCTTTTAGTATTATTTCAAGGCTTTCTGCCTCATCATCTGTCGCCCATATATGAGGAAGCTTTGATAATTCATATTTACCCTTACTAATCTTATAATCATAAAACAGCAGCCTACAAGACTGGGAGGAATCACTATTTTCAATATTCAAGGCATAATTTCTAAAGTCCCCAGTTCCTAAAGTAGGAAACTCCTGTGGCAAAGCATCCAAAGAATAAGACCTATCGGTGTTAACCTCATTAGGATTTCCCAAAAATGGAATATAAACCTTTCCAATAGAATAATCCATATCTCCATGATTCAAAGGCCCATAATATAGGTGAAACAAATGCCCAAACTCATCAACCATCATCTGGTAGCTAGTGTTTTTTGTATGAAGACTAAATATCCTCTTCTCTTCATTATAAGAAATACTCATAAACCCCTCCTTATTTTAATTTAGCCAAACAGAACTTTAGACAAACTATGATATTTCAATTATATATTAATATGGGTTTTGTTTAGTTTGTTTATGTTTATAATTGTTTGATAATAATGTATTTTAAGAAAACGATTTTGTCAAGTTGGTGTTTGAATCTATAAGTCATGTATATAAAGCTAAAATTCATATATTTGACTATAAAAATATTGATAAATTGTATTTCACATTAGGAAATTCTCTGGGTATTTAAAATAATAGTTGCCGCTCAAAGTTTTCTGTATCATCAAAATTCATATGAATTCTTTAATCTAAACAAATATATAAGGTTAGGCTAATTATATTTTAGTATCACAATATGAAAATGAATAAGAAAATTAAGCTAGATTTTTAATAAAAATTTGAATTATAGCCTATATTTGATTTCAGAAATAAAGGAAATATTAGATATAATGAAGATGAAAGTTTTCATCAAGATTAGGCCCATTATTAATACAGGAGGGATAAGAGAATTTTTTATAAGATAAATTCTATTCATATCTTATAAAAAAATCCTCTTATAGGTTTATTATCTTTATTAATAAAACGTACAATTTAATATTAAAATAATAATATACGATATATATTATTTAATTTAAATATATATGATGATGTATTTTAGTTGTGGGTATATGAAGTTTCATAATAGAAGAGGTCCGCCCTTGCGTAAGATAGGGTATATTCTATAAGATCATCTTCTAAATCGTAGGACAGCCTTCTTATTTTAAGGCAAGGGCTCTTATCCTCTAGGTTCATCGTTTTTGCCACTTGACTTGTCATAGACGATACCGAAAATCTTTCCTTTATATTATAAATCTTTGACTTATAATCTTCTTCGAAAATAT
>NZ_JAMXSM010000043.1:0-10566 GCF_026131665.1 Anaerococcus sp. NML200574
TAATTGCTTGATCTCTATTTTTTATTACAGATTTTTCATTTATTAAAATTTCTCCAGAATCAGACCTAATTAATGATGTAATCATTCTAATAGTAGTTGTTTTCCCCTCTCCATTTGCTCCAAGAAAGCCATAAACATCTCCTTTAAACACAGTCATATTCAGATCATTTATAATCTTTCTTTTACCATAAGATTTACATAGATTTTTTATTTCAAGTACTTTTTCGGACATAATTTCCTCCTTTGATGATTCTATTATAAGAGGTAAATATAACAAAACTATAAAAACAACATAATTTTTAACTGATTTAGAAAAAAACAACCAGTAATATTATTTTAATTGGTCTTTAAATTTCATATTAAAAAAGCGACTTAACTTATAATCAATCGCTAAATGTCTTATATATTAAATTGTTTAAGTGAGGCTTCTTATCCTTACCATTTTAACCTCCCAATTTTGAGTATAAAAAAAGACGGTAGAGTTTTTAATTTCTATCGCCTAGGCTAACTTTAATTATTCTATTTACACAGTCCAAAATTCAGATATTATCTGTCCTAAGACTTTAGGATTATCAATATTTATTTCATGTCCAGAATTTTTTATTATTCTAAATTCACTATTTTAATCTTCTCATAATAGCTGACTAATATACCTGTCTTTTTCAAAACCTTTAAATTCTCCTGTTTTTCTGCTCTCGTCTTGCCTTATACCTTTCCTCATACTCCTGTTGTTTTCCATTTGCTTTACGCTTTAGATAATTTTGATGAAGTCTGTCTCTTCTCTCATTAATTTTTCGTTCTTCTTCCTCAAGTTTTGATCGTTCTTCTTCGCTTAACTCTTCTTTTGGCACTTCATAATTTCCTATGAAGTTAAAATATATTTCTATCTTTTGCTTTGATGTTTGACTGCCTTTCCTATCTCTTTCATGAATGATTATCTTCTTTACAAACTCATTTATCATTGTGTTTGTGAGATTATCAAAGTTTTCATAACGACTAATAAGGGATATGAATTTTCTTGCCTTATCTGTTTCCTTTTCATATCTTGATATTACAAGCTCTAAGTCTTTAATCTCTTTACTTAACGTGAGTTGCTCAGTTTCATATTGGTTATTTAAAATTTCATAGCGATTATTCGGTATCTTATTTAAAATCATATCTTCATAAATTCTGCACATCAATCGTTCCAGCTCTTGAAGCCTGTTTTGGCTTTCTGTTAATCTTATCTTTTTCTTTTCTATATGTGCCTTTTCCTTTTCTTCCATTTCATTTTGAATGGAATGAATAAATGCTTCATTATCTTCATCAAGATAATTTTTTATATCTTTTAATGTTTCTTGGATAAGGTTTAAGACTACTTCTGCTTTTATCCTGTGAGCTGATGGACAAAGTGTCCCGCAAGGTACTTTCTTATAATTACTGCAAACATAATAAGGAATATTCTTATAGTTATTTGTCCTATGAACATACATCTTGCTTCCACAATCTGCACAATACATCAGTCCTGTTAGTGGGTGATATTCGCCCCAACCATCAGGATACCTTTTTACATTTCCTCTTATCCTTTGCACATTATCAAAGGTTTCTTGGTCTATGATTGGCTCGTGTGTATTTTCAAAAATAAGCCAGTTATCCTCGGATACATATTTACTTTTCTTATCCTTGAAGTGTTTTCTTGTTTTGAAATTGACTGTATGTCCTAAGTATTCCTGTTTCTTTAGAATACTTGCTATTGTGGAACTACACCAACGATATGGGTGTTCAAAGTTTTTGCTTTGATATAGCCCATAGCCTAATTTTTGTTGATGGTAGGCGGGTATATCTACTTTTTCACTCTCCAATATCTTTGCTATTCGATACGGACCATTGCCTTGCATGGTCATATTGAATATTCGCCTTACTATCTCTGCTGCTTTTTCATCTACTATCCATTTGTTTTTATCTTTTTCATCTTTGATATAGCCATAAGGTGGTGTACTTGCCGTATGTTTTCCACTTTCGCCTTTTGATCTGAAAGTCGATTGGATTTTTCTTGATGTATCTCTTGCATACCATTCGTTCATGATATTTCTAAAAGGGGTAAAATCATCTTCTCTGTAAAAACTATCTACATTGTCATTGATAGCGATTAGTCTTACGCCCTTTTGTCTTAGTATCTCCATACATTGACCGACTTTGAGATAATCTCTGCCAAGTCTGCTCATATCTTTTACGATGATACAACCGATATTTCCTTGATTGACTCCGTTCATCATTGCCATAAATCCCGGTCTGTCAAACTGTGTTCCGCTGATTCCATCATCTGTAAAGTGAATGATGTTTGACAAATTATTTTTGCTTGCGTATTCTTCCAATATTTTTTTCTGATTGATGATAGAGTTACTCTCTCCTTGCAGTTCATCATCACGACTTAATCTTTCATAGAGTGCTGTTATCTTTTCAAAATTCCTCATTTTTACCCCCTTTCTCTTAATTTTTCAATAAAAAAAGAATTAAGAAGTACATATTTCACTAAAATAGTGATTAAGTGTTCTCCTTAATTCTATTACTCCTGCTGCTAGTTTGTATTTCTTATATTGTTTTACTGCAAAATGATTTGGCTTTTCTTTTTCTAATGCTTCAAACATATAGTCTACTGCATTTTTAAAATTTTCATCTTCTTCTCTTACCTCACTTGCATCTATCATAGCAAGTAAAGTTGTAAAGTTCTGTTCTTCTTTAGGAGCTTCATACCAGATATATCCTATAAGTGCTGTGTAATAGAGTTTTTCAGCTTTCACCCAAAAATCCTCAGTTGATTTTTCTCCTTCTCCCTTAGTATTTGCAATTATTGTTTGTACTAATTTCAAAATATCTTTTTCACTTTTCAAGTATGCAAAGGGATTATATCTCATGGATTTTTTAAAGTTTATTGTGTTTAGTATTTTTATCTCATATCCATTTCTTTCCAACATTTTCCCACATTCCAAGACTAATGTTCCTTTTGGATCGGTTACTACATATGAAGAGTGCATTTGCATGAGATTTGGCTTTACAAAAAACCTTGTTTTACCACTACCAGAACCTCCAATTACCAATACATTTTTATTTCTCGCATATTTTGGATTTTTAGGTCTATTGTTCATGGTAAGTCTTTCAGTTTGAGTTAATAGCACATTGTTTTCAAACTTCTTGTCAATGTATGGCTCAATATCTTTTTCATTTCCCCATCTTGCCGATCCATATTCTCTGCCCTCTCTAAACTTTTTTGCTTTTTTCTTTTTCTGTATAAGGATTAACTTAATAACTACTGATAGAATTAGACCGGGTATCAGATTTTTTATTTTTAATGATGGAATATATTTTAAAGTATCTATTTGACTAAAAGCTACTAGAATTCTATCTATTATATCTCCTCCTACATAAGAGTTGACATGGCTTGCAAAGATATTTCCTATATAAAAAAATAAGAGGTAAGGAAGATTTTCTAATACAAATTTCTTCTTATCTCTTATCTTAAAAACATTTTTTATATCTTTTATTATTTCATTTAGTATTTTCGAATTAATCACTTCCTCTCCATAAAAAAGAGTAGATTTCTCTACCCATTAGTATCTTATTTATCTTTTTTATATATTATTACTGGAACTTGTTTTATTTTTTTACCTATCTTTTTTCTTTCCAAGACAAAAATCATATTCTCATTTCTTTTAAAATATCCTAAATCTCTATGATAGCTTATACCACACTTGCAATGTAATAGACCTATAAACTGTTGCTTCATCTTTGAGTTACATATGGGACATATTCTTTTATTTGTCATTTTAAACCACCATTATACTTATATTTTACTTTCAAAGGTATTTTTTAGTTTTTTCCCTAATGCTTCTGTTCTCATTTTTTATCTATAGATAAGAGAAATTCTTCTACTGGATGATTCCATCTTCTTTTTCATAGTATTCAACAATAAAGCTATTCATGCCTTCTCATCATATATATTATATATCTAAGTGCTTTTATTATAAACTTTGTTCCTGATGCTTATGTTTAACCTTATCTCTGTCAATAGTATCTTTGACTTTATCCTTGAAGTTATTAAGCCTTTCTATTACAGATTTTCTTTTTCTTGACTTATCTTTAGTAAATTTCTGGACTGTCTTTTTAAAAGCTTGTTCCATCACTTTTATATCTTTTGCTTGAAAAAAGATAATGTTGTTTCCATTTTCTAAATCTTTCTTTATGGAAAATTTCACCCCATATCTTTTTAATTCTTTTTTCAATGCTTTTAAGTCTATGTCATTTAATTCTAAGGTTTCTACTTTACCTTTTTTTACAAGATCTTTTACTTTTACTTTTTTAAATTTTTCTAAGGGTCTTGACTGTTCTGTCTGCGCTTTATGTTTATTTATTTCTAATATTTTCTTCATCAAATTTATAACTTGCTTGGCTGTAACTATCCCCGCTTTTTTTACTATGGCTATTGTTCTGCTATTTATATCATCATTTTGCATTCACTCACCTACTTTCATTCTTTTTTTAATATTTCATAGGCTAATTTTGATTTCTCCTTCATTTTTTCTATTCTTCTATTTTCTCCTGTAAATATAATGGGACTGCATATTTCAAGTATCCTTGAGTAAATTCTTTTATCTTTTATAGTTTCAGGATTAGTTAAAGCTGATATATTTAAGTTTGTTGTTATAATTAGAGGTTTCCCACTTCTATATCTACTATCTATTATGTTAAAGATATGCTCAGCTGCAAAATCTGTATCTCTTTCCATTCCAAAATCATCAATAATTAATAGTTTCTTATGATTTAGGTTATCTATATACTTACTCTTATCAATCTCAAAGTTAGTCATATCATTTAAAATTACTGAAAAATATGTCATTTTGACTGATATTTCTTTTTCTAGTAAAGCATTTGCTATAGCACTTGCAAGATATGTTTTTCCACATCCCACATTCCCTATGAGAATTAATCCTATATTATTTTCATATATTTCATCAAATTTTTCCACATAATTTTTTGCTACTTTTTCATGCTCACTATCTTTGTCCATATTTTTAAAATTCCAATTTAATAAGATAGGATCAGAAAAACACTCTTTTTTTAAGTGTTCAATTTTTAAAAGCCTTTTATTTTCTTTTCTTTTTTCTTCCTCTAATTTTTGTCTTTCTTTTTTACATTGACATAAAATACCAACTTTTTTTATTTCTCCAAAGAAGTCTATTTCTTTTTCAATTGGTGTTTTACATTTTGCACAATATTTTAATCCTGTTTCTTGATCTATATAACTCCTATTTTCTTCATCTTTTGATGGACTATTTGTTTCTGCATTTTTTATTTTCTGTTCTAGGATTTCTTTTATTAATTCCATATGCTCCTCTCCTATCAAGTATTTAAAATTTCTCTCCATATATCCTCATCGTTACTATAGTCATAGTTTTCTCTTTTCTGATCTTCTCTCTTTATGACTTCTATGTTTCTAATATTTTCATCTGCATTGTATAAGAGAGTCAGTAGATAAGCATTAATGTTTCTAATATCCTTTGGAGCATTTTCTCTTAGGTATTTCAAAACATAGTCTATGTGTTTATAGTTAAGACTTAGAAATTTTTCTTTAAAATTTTCATTGGATATATGCCTCCCTCCTATTTTAATGTTTGTAAAGCTAGTTAAGGCTTTTACAAGTACATTTATCATTACATCTACTTGCTTCTTTTCTTCTATTCTTACTTTTTCAAAGATTTCATAAGATATATTCTTTTTTATAGTTTCTTTTAATTCTTCCTCCTCCAAAGTTTTTTTTGATTTTTCTCCTAGCTTTTCTAAGGGGGATATGGGGGTGGTATTATTAAAATCAGTATTATTAGTTTCAGTATTATTAATATTAGTATTATTAGAGTCCTCTTTTGAAACTTCTTGAGGTTTGTTTTCTAAACTTCCTGAAGTTTGTTTTTTAAACTTCTTGAGGTTTGCTTTTGAAACTTCTGTAGTTTTATTATTTTCTGTGTAAATAAAGTTCTTTACATAGAGTAAATTTGGCTTTCCAAGTCCTAACCTCTTTTTTTCTAATAATCCTATCTCTTCAATTTCTTTCATTACTTTGACCGATTTATTTCTCCCCCAATTTAATACTTCCATAATTTCTTCTATGGTATAGATAATGTATACCTTGTTTTCTTCATCTAACCATTTATTCTTAATTGACAAGCTCATTCTATCGAGTAGAATTCCATAAAGAATTTTTGCTTCTACGGATAGTTTTTTAAAATTTAAGTCGGTGAATAAAGTTTTGGGAATCCTAAAAAATGAATATTGTTCTGATTCATTGCCATAATAGTATTCAAATTTAACTATTTCTTTCATCATAACCCCCTTTCTTTTCATATAAAAAGAGATAGCTTTGATTTTGCTATCTCTTTTTCATCGTTTTAATCTATTTATTTTTATATTTAAATTACTTTTATTCTTTCATTCACCCCTTCTATCACTTCTATAATAAAATATCCTAGCACTGGTAAACCATAAGGACTAAAAAGATATGCTAGTATAAACGCATCTATAGCAAGTGCTTTTTCTCCATGATAAACAGATCCTAAAAATCCCATAATAGCGATAAATGAAATCAGTTTGAAAAATATTGTGCTGAGTCCTAATACAAACGTTAAAAATAGAATTATGATACTTAACGCTATCCTAATAGGAAACAATATGATTTTGAAAAAAACTCTAAATATTATCATATTCTCTTCAATCCTTATTACTTATGTTTTCTTTTCTTTTTTGTTAATTTAATAAAAAAGATGACAGACTTAATCCTAAATCGTCTTGTTTAAAAGTTTTGTGGAAGCCTTTAAACTTTGATTTTAATGGATTTATTGTATCTGTCATCATTATATCACTGTCCCCAGTCCCGCTTGCTCCACTTATGATTAGGTGGTCATTCTTATTTATCCTAAAGGAAGCCCCTGATAAAATCTCTTTAGGCCCATAGGAAAAGTCAACTTTTGAAAATAATATGTCTGACTTTTCTTCTATAATTTCTTTATCCTGACCTTGCTCACCTTCAAATTTATCTTCCCTATAAGAATAATCTTCCAAAATTCTTTCTCTGATTTTCTTAGTTGAAATTATATTGCCATAGGAATCTGCTATCTCTTGCATAGGCCAAATTATAATATTCATAAGACTTAAGAGAACTGGGAAATAAAAGGCTTCTATCTTGCCCCAATAGACAAAAAGGGCTGATAAGAGCATTAAAAATGTCTGCAAAATCATTGATGACACATTTATTACTGAAAGCCTAGAAGAATTTAAAAATAAGGATTTTTCGTGGATTTTCTCATTTTCTTTGGTTTTTTGGTCGAATTTCCTAAGGAAATGGCCTGTCTTATTGAATCTAAAAAGAGTTCCATAGCCGTAAAATGAATCATTCAATATCTCATTGTAGGAATTTAGAGACTTCATATATTTCTCATTCTCATTTGATGATAGAGAGGAAATATACTTAGAAATCAGCATGATTATGATTCCAAAGGCAAAGATAATCAGGGTTATTTCAATATTAATAGTAAAACCATAGGCCAAGCACAAAAATAAAAGAACTGTATTTGAAATAATCCAATCGACAGAAAAGAGATAATTATCTTCTATAAATTTTAAGTCGTTGTTAAATAAAGATATGTAAGATGCCTTATCCTTGCTTTCAAAATAAAGGGGATCTCTTCTTAGGATATTTTCCATCAAGTCCCTCTTAACCCTCACATTCCACAAATAAGAAATCCTAGCCTTCATCCTAGATCTTGATACTCTCAAGGTAAAAAAAACAAGGGCCCAAAGAACAAAAAATATCAGAGTAGATCTAATCAAGGTCCCATCCCTATAAGACACAATCCTAGAAAACCTCTCAATCAACCTAGTCATGAAATATTGCTCAAGATTGCTAGCTAAAGAAAGAATTATAAATCCAACAAAAATCCAGTTGAGTCTTATAAATTTAAACTTCTCTTTTTGATAATTCTCCTTCATATAAACCTACTTTCTTAATATCAAATCATCTTTTATTATTTCTATAATACACCATGTCATATAATATTGTAAAAAAATATTTTATTGTAATATTATTCTTTATTTTGTAGAATTAATCGAGTAGGAGGTAAATGATTAATTCATCTACCGTCCTCTCACACCACCGTACGTACGGTTTCGTATACGGCGGTACTACAGTTTAATTTGAACTTTATTGTAATAGCTGACTAAGGATGTATAGCCCATCTCAGCTATTCTTTTGATCATTTTTGGTATTTTCTTTTGAGTTAATCTTCTCATAACTGTGTCCAGCTAATTTATTTTCACTTTCTAAGTTTCTTTGATTGGTCTGGTTGATTTTCTACAGTCTTTGTCATGATTCGTTTCTTTCATAAATTTATACCTCCTGTAGTTCGGTCCTTCCTAGTTTTAACTAGTACTATGACTTCTGCTGACTTCTCACTATTCGTTGTTACTACTGTTTCGCTAGTGAGACCTCCTCGGGTAAGGACATATTCTTTCCTCTCATATATCTGCCACATTTACATTTACGCATTCCGTGTAGCTACCTGACTTTACTTTGTCTAGCAAGCTTATCCTACGTAACTGCCTTATGTGATTCATCTTCGTCAGACCAAGAGTTCGCCTAGGGCTTCCTTAAGAATCCACTTCACGATGGACACCCTTGCCTTTGACTATGTGTTTCCCACTACCGGGCACACTTAGGACTTGCACCTGTTAGAATATGCTCATGCCGAGCGCACGTATAAAAATAGCACCTACTTCTGTAAGTGCTATTAATTCCAATAAACAAATAATAATAAATTTTATCTTCTATTTTTTAAATCAATCTAACTATTTATATACATACTTACATATGCTTCCAATAAGGATAATCAAAGCTCCAAGTATTTTTCCTACATATTTTTTGTTTGTTTCATCCGAATTTAATATGGAATTTCCAAAGATAACAATCCCTAAAAAAATTAATATGTTATCGTAATTGGATTTCAAAAAATTTATTATACTTACCATAATTCTATGTACCCATTGTTTGGAATCTTGTCTCTTCCATCAATTCTTTCGGCTAACCATTGACCTGGGTCAAAATAAGCATCAACAATTCCTTTAATTATATTTCCTGCATAAATACCAAATGCTCCTAGTCCCAAAGCATACAATTTATTTACCACAGCTTTTTTCACATGCTTTTTAACCCACTCTTTTGCGGCTTCTTTACCCATTTTTTTGATTAACTCGAATACACTTCCTACGCCCGCTATTAATAGAGTAGCATTGATAACTCCATTTAAAATTCCTCCTAACATTTTTGTAGAGATTGTTCCATGGGATCCTGAATAAAATGTAATTCCATTACTTTGTATATTTTCTATTGTTATATTTTCACTTAAAATATCATCTACCAGATTTATATATTCCTCTTTAGTATATCCTTCATCTGTAGCAACGAATTTATTTTCTTCATACATTATTTCAAGTAGTGCATTATAAGCTTCTTCTTCTTTTGGTGTCATTCTATCTCTTTCAAAATTCTTTGAGACTAAATCTACACCTGTGTATTTATTAATAAAATCTTTTTTTAATGAATTTACACTATTATCTGTTGCGAACGCTCTTTTCGGAATAATTGAAAGAATTATACCAAAAACTAAAATACCAGCGATGATTTTTTTAAATCTATTCATAAAATTCTCCTATAAACTTTTTTTTATTTAATTACATCTTTATTTATTATTTATGAGTTATAAAATATTATTATTTGTCTACGGCACAAACATACTTATTCTTATCATTTCAATATCTGGTTGATAAATAAAAACCATACTTATATCTAAAATTTTTATAATTTAGAAACGATTTCAGTATAATCGTTCCTATAATTTTTGTTTTACATTTTTATATAATCTTATCTATATAAAATAGAAAGATATAGAATAGCTCTACTTTTTACACTTGTAATCCACCTCCTTATATTCCTATTTCTCATAATCTAAAAAGACCGTTAATTCTGATTTTAGTAAATCATTAATAGCTAATCCCTGGGCTAGTATTTAAATTAATTCTGTGTTAAAATTATTCATAAGAGTACTCCTTGTTAGTTTATGTTTTTCTTTTTTTACTTAACAAAACTTTACAAGTTTGAGTTCTCTTTTTCTATTTTACACATAATATTTTATAATATGCACATTTCATAGTCTATTGTATTGTCCTTTTACTTATATTTATAATATATTAAAATGGCAAATAATTCAAAGACACATATGCCTTTGACAATGAAGATATTATTAGCTAGGATTTATATAAGGCAAGCCAATAATCGCCAAGAATATAATCAATCTTATTATTTGTTACTTGCCTAGTAAAACTAATCTTTAGGATAAAATTAATTATGATGAAAAATATTAGACCAGCTATCAAATGTCAAGAGAAAATAAAAAATAATTAATCTTGTAATTTATGGCACATCAAATAAGCCTAAAAATTAGGCTTAGAAAAACTAAATAACAACTAAATATTCGGTATGTAAGT
>NZ_JAMXSM010000044.1:0-10088 GCF_026131665.1 Anaerococcus sp. NML200574
CTTGGTAAGCATGAGATAATCAAAAAAGATAATATCAAAAAGCTTATATCCTTCAAATAGTATTAAAAATCTAACAAAGGCTTGCTGAAAAGTTAAACTAAATTTTACTGTATCAACAATTGCCCAGACTAGGACGGCTGCAATGGTTAGCAATCCAAGTATCATGATAAGTCCGCCTAATATATTGACCCAAATCGGTTTATCTGGCAACTTACTCATCATAGCTTTGATATCATCGGGTGCACCAAAATGCTTCGAGCCAAATTTCGGTATAATAAGTATAAAATTCACCATCATAATTGATGCTGTTAAGCAGATGATTGTTAACATACCAAGTGTTTTCATCAATTTAGTTTACCTCCTCTTTATCTTATTATTCTAGGTGTTTTTTTTTAATTCTTTTGTCTTTGTTGCTTTTCTAGGATTTTTATTTCTTCATCTGTTAAATCTTCTACATTTTCTATAAGGCTTTCTAAGATTGCTCCTCTTGTTATTAGACTATGAGTTCTTTTCAGATTAATATCAAAAACTGATAATTCAGGAATCATCCTACTAAAATCCATATTCCCTCCTTGACAAATACTAATTTATCCAAACCGCTTTAATTTTATCATTTATCAATTCAATAAACGCTATCACATTTACTCCTACTATCGGAAGTCCGTAAGGACTAAATAGGAAACCAATAACCAAGCCAAAAATACCTATTCCGACTTCTCCTTGAATAAAAGAAAATAACGCCCAAAATAAGCAGAACACCATAATGATATACAACAACGCGGTTCCAATACCAAGTAGAAATGTAATAAATGCAGAAAGTCATATGCTGTCATTCTTTTCTATTAAATCATTTTGAAGTGTCTCAAAGCATCCATGATGGCTTCTTCTTTTTCAGGCGTACACTGTGGAATAATTTGTTTCTCCTTTTTAGACTTGTTGTAATGTTCTCGTAATTCTATTCCACATTTCTTTTTTATCTGTGCAATATATAATGTCGAAACTTTTAATTCAAATTTATTCCAAACATATTCTTTGATTTGGGCATATGTTGCCTTACTTTCAGCACTTGTCAAATCCATCTCATCCAGCTCAATTTCAACGTCTATATGTTTATCGACATCGAGTTTGGACAAAAGTGCTACCGTCTCCACATGGCTTGAGTGGTCAGTATGGATAAATTTTAATTTTTTAAGAAAGCCACGTATGTGGGAACATATTTATTCTGCACTATTTCTAAATTCTTCTAACATTTTATTGAGAACTATTGCATTTTCATATTCTTCAACAAATGCCCCCTCTTTGTATTGAGGGAAATTCGGAATATATGGAATATTTACATTATTTAAATATCCATCTCTTTTGTACCAATTTTTCTTAACATATTCTTTAAATATCATTCTCTCATTTTCCGATTCAAATAATAGAAGAACACCAAATAGTCTGGTTCTTGCATACTCACTACTGATTTCTTGCTGATAAAAAAACTCATTTAACTTATATAAAAAACTTCCTTTTGTAAAATAACAATAGGATACGTCTTCACTTTCATTATCATTTATTTGTATAAAATCAACTTTTGGACTAGGCGTAACATAACGTCCACCGTCTAAAGAGTTTCCTACAATACTAGTTAACAATGTTTGATGGTAATAAAAATTAATATCTATCCAGCTTGGTGTTTGATCATATTGTGAAAACAAATAGTACTCAATTCCATCCTTCATATCGTTAAAATCATAATTGATTGTAAACTCAGGAAAATATTTATAATATTTTTGCATCTCTCCATAAGGTCCATCAACCCAGTTTTCATAATCTTCTAAATATATCTCCAATCTACTTATAGCAGATTGTGTTAGTCCAAATCGTTTTTCCCACAAATATTCAACTTTATCTAAATCTGCTGATCTATCTATAGGCGTGTTAGTATCTTGAATTCTCGTGTAAATATGATTTGCTCTAATTCCCTGAAAGTTATCTGTCAAATAATATGGTGTATTATTGTCATTCAATATCACAATTACATCAATTGTTTTACCTGATATTTGATAGCTTTTTACATATACCGTTGGTCTTAAACCACCCGCAAATTTTTTGTCTTTTAGAAAATCAACTATGTTTTGAGTGTTTTTTCTTCCATCGTCTTCACTTATATCTCTAACAGTATAATTATCCTCTTCGTTGACACCTATTATTATAAAAGCGTCTCTACTATCTAAATTATTAGACATGCAAATAATATCATGAAGTAAGTCTTGCTTTCCTTTATTATCAGATTTATACCATTCTTTCTTAAAATCCCAGTACCCACCTTCTTGCCTAAGATTCATCAATTCCAATATTTCTTCTAGTTCAACCATATACCTTCTCCACCAATATTTATTATTTATATTATACCATTTGTAAGCAAATCAAAAACAGCCCAATAAAATGCGCTGTTTACCAATTAATCTATACCTCAAGTCCAGATTTAAATATTACTTTTAGTTTTTCATCATAAACCACTATCTTATCCACTAGTTTCCTTACCAATTCTTCATCATAACTTTCTATTTCTAATTCTAATTCTTGTTTTTCTAAAAACTCTTCTAATTCTATTAATCTACTTTGTATATTTTTCTCTTCCGCCACATTTAGAAGTATCTTTTCTTTTTCATTCCTTAATTCTTCTACCTTATTTGAAAGGTCTGTGTAGTATTTCTTGGCATTAGCTACTTTTAAAAGCTCTTCTTGAACTTTCAACATTTCTTTGTCTATTTCATCTATCTGGCTAATTCCATCACCTGTGATGGCTTTTTCAATATTCCCTTTAGTTGATTTTATATAGTTTAATTAATCTAAGACATAATAAAATGAATTCATAATTTAAATTTTAATATTGTTAGCTCCATAAATTATTATGAGCATAAAAATAGTCTCTTAGATTTTAAAATCAAAACCTAAAAGACTATAATTTCACTATATCTTCTTTCTATTTATATAAAAATCATCTATTCTCTATCCATACTACCCATGCTTTTAAACAACTTAGGTAAACCATCGAATCTAATTAATAAGGCCATCTTTTATTCTATTCTATAGAACAATAAAATTTTCACTTGCCTACATATGTGGGAGATTAATGAGATTTCTTCACATTATTTCTTCTTATAACGAAAAGACCCGACTTGGCTCGCATTATACTAAGAGACGTGTCGGGTACTATTG
The DNA here is from genome assembly GCF_026131665.1 of Anaerococcus sp. NML200574. Lineage (NCBI taxonomy): Bacteria > Bacillati > Bacillota > Tissierellia > Tissierellales > Peptoniphilaceae > Anaerococcus > Anaerococcus sp. NML200574. The sequence continues at coordinate 3,208 of NZ_JAMXSM010000044.1, forward strand.
AGTATTATAATACATATTTATATCTATTTTCAAATCTTCTATTCCTCATATAAGTTTTCCAAACTGATTATATATAATTAGTTATCTATTTCGACCACCTCAAAAATTAATAGCTAGACAAAGAGGAGGCACTATTTAATGATAATTACCCAGATCCCAATTAAAATAAGGATAATGCCAATGATAAGTTCTATCAATCCTACCTTTTTAGCATAGGATTCTGTCTTTCTTCCAGATTTATAATCTACCTCAAAACCGTTAATCAAATTATATTTTTCTTTAAAATAAATCAAATATCCAAATGTAGTAAAAATTACTCCCACTATTATAAGTATTATCTTTAGTAAATTCATTAAGCACCTCTTAAAACTTCCTATGTTAACAAATCTTCTTATCATTTCTCAAAAATTAAATTGTAATTTACTTATATTTTGAATATCCTTATTTTTCCCTATATATATCCATAAAAATTTTACTGATGATTAGTTATATCCTAAAAACTAACTATTCTATCACTTTAATCAACACTTATACTATTTTCTTGACAACAATACTATACACTAACAATGGTTCGCATTGATAAGGGTCGTATCGGGTAATGTTAAATATATTGTATATTTACTTTTAATTCTTGTCAATTTTCTATCTCAACCTCAAGTCCAGATTTAAAAACTTCTTTTAAATTTTCTTCATAAATTACTATCTTTTCCACTAATTTCCTTACTAATTCTTCATCATAGCTTTCTATTTCTAATTTTTGATTGTCTAAAAACTCTTATAATTCCATTAGTCTGCTTTGTTCATTCTTTTCCTTCGCCACATTTAGAAGTATCTTTTCTTTTTCATTTCTTAAATCTTCCACCCTGTTTGTAAGGTCTGTGTAGTCTTTCTTGGCATTAGCTACTTTTAAAAAATCTTCTTGAACCTTCAGCATTCTTTGTCTATTTCTTCTATCTGACCACTTCTATAACCTGTGATGGCTTTTTCTATATTCTCTTTTATTATTTCTTTTAATTCGCCGTTATAGAATATCGGTTGATTGATTACTATTACAAATACTTATTACAAATGTCTTTCATTTATTTTATTATTACATTAGCATTACTTAAAATTAAGTTGTACATATGCTTGAAATCGAATGTTTAAATAAAATATACATAAATCTTAAAGAATTTAATTTCATAGTTTCCATGTCACAATTTAATATAATAGTATTGATGATAAAAAAATAATTGCTTCCATCCACAAACATTTCCTAAACCTTTATATTAATAAATGCTCATATATATTTTTAGTCTTCCTCAAAATCAATAATAAATTCAGATATCACTGGTTGCAATTTATATAATGATCTTATTACGTATGACATTTGATTATATAAGATCTCATAACTATTTTTTTCTGAAAAAAAATTATTTTTTAATTCATTTTCAATTTTTTCATTCATATATTTTATTCTGTCATCATCAGTAGTTAATGGATTTTTCTCTAGCTTGTTTGTTTCTAAAATTATATTTTGGCAAATTTTAGTATCACGCATTATATAATCTATTGATTCTTCAAATTTTGGAAGTTCAATTGATATCTTAACTTTGTTGAACTCAATAGTATTTTCTAACAATTTAAATCTATGTTTCTTTATATTTATTTTTTTAATAAGGTAGTTGTATTTATTTATAGTATTTAATCTATAATCAGCGATAAATTCACGAAATAAATCATACCTTTTAATCTTAGTTGAAATTTTTGAAATGTCTTCTAATAAATAAAAGAGTTTATTTGACAACTTTAACTTCTCAATTTCATTTAAATAATCAATTATTTCAAAAGAAATTTCTATCATGTTATCTATTTGTCTTATTACTAATGTGTTTTTATAATTTCTTACTTGTTGTAAAATTTCAGCATTTTTCAATTCAAGTTCTAATTTTCTATTTTCTTTCAATTCTTTTTTTAGTATATTTTTAGCAACAACTGCTGAAACAATTATAGCTAGCACTGATATACATGTAGAAATAACAAATTCAATATTATTTATGACATATTTAATAGGAATCACCTCAATAATGTTATACTCACTAACTACCTATGTAATTATTAATTAATAATCTATTTTTCAATATCTACTATTTTTAATAACTTAAATTATTCAGGCTACAAAAAACAGTATTGCCCTTCTTTTTAAGATATTTCCCTTCGATTCTTGACATCAACACTACAGTCTCAACCCCTATGGTTATGGGGAACATATCCACGCTCGTAGATGGAAACATATCAAAGATTGGCTCTCGTTTGTAGGAACATATCGACTGTAATTATTTCATTTTCAAGCCTTTATCGATAGCTTCCTGAATAATCTTATGACAACAAACTCCCAACGGATTGTTTTCTTTACAATTAGAATTTTTCATTGCCCCAGTGATGGCATTTACTTCTTTTACGGATTTCGCGCCATGCTTTACAACTGCTTCAATTACCTGATTTTCTGTGACTTCGCTACAATAACAAGCATACTTAGGATCTGCATCTTTCTTAAACCAGATAGGAACTCTAACTTGGTCTTTCAAGAATTTTATTTCATTATCTAAGTTATAGTAAACAACGTCGCAGTCCTCGTTCATGCAAATCTTATATTGATCTCCGTTAACAGCATTACGATAATCATCTACCACTAGATGTTCAACAGTTACTTTACTAACGGAAATCCCTTCATTATTACATACAGGACAATTGTCTTTAATTTGATCCGGCTTTTCTGTTTTGCATCTACAACAACATTCATTATTAATCTTCATATTCTTAGCCTCCATATTTTCATTATAATTTCTTTTTTAAACTAGGTAAAACCAATTTCATATACTTGTCATTTATTAATAGCGTCAAACATTTTAGCTGGTGTTAATTTACTTAGCTCCCTGTTGTCAGCCAACGCACGTGTAGCTTTTTTGTGTATAAACACATCAGCGTCATGTTACCCATTGCTCGGCATTCTTCTAATTAACCCAAATACATGGAATGGCAACCCTTTTTTAGACAATTTATAACCGAACATTATCAAGCTTGAAAGTTTCTTTAGATTATAAAATATATTCTCAGACAATCAAGGGTAAAGGCTTCGCCCAAATTTCGTTGAAATTTGCCCTTGACAGTCTGTTCATATATTTTATTTAATTTATGAAACTTCCAGAGCTTTTTATTCTGCTTTTCTATATTCTACTGGTGTTTTATATCCTAAAGATCCATGAATTCTTAGGTTATTATACCAATATACGTATTCTGCTAATTTTAGATTAAGTTCTTGGAAATTAGTAAAGTTCTCCTGATATATGAATTCTGTCTTCATTACTTTATTGACTGCTTCGCTTACTGCGTTATCATATGGGCTTCCTTTTTTACTTAGCGATCTTTTTATCCCAAATACCTTTAATATTTCTTCTATTTTTATATTTTTAAATTCTCTTCCTCTGTCTGTGTGAAATATTTTTATACGATTTAGTGGCTGCCTTATTGAGTAAAATGCTTCTGCTACTAGATTTGCATCTTTGTTTTTACCTGATGAGTATCCTATTATTTCACGGCTGTTTAAGTCTATTATTAAACATATATAATTCCATGTTTTTCCTACTCTTACATATGTTAGGTCGCTTACTATTGCTTCTAAATAGTCTCTATTGTCAAATTATCTATTTAAAAGGTTAGGGATGTCTTCTTCGTTGCATTTGGATCTTATTACTTTATATTGTGCTACTGTATAGTTTGAGACTAGGCCATTTTTCTTCATTATTCGGCCTATTTTTCTTCTCGATATTTTATATCCAATTTTCCCTAGTTTTTTTTTATTTTGCGTGTTCCATAGTTGTTTCTACTTCTTCTGAATATTTCTTTTATTTCTTCTATTAGTTTTTCATCTTCATCTAATTTCACATCTTTTTCTTTGTTCAAATGATAATAGACTAAACTTCTTGTGACCCCAAGTAGTCTACACATTGCACTAATGCTATATTTATCTCGGTTCGAGATAATGAGGTCTATTTTTTGCCTAACATTAGTGCAGCTTGCTTTAAAATATCATTCTCCATTTCAACCTGTTTCAATTTTTTACGAAGTCTGATTATCTCTTTTTGTTTCGCATCCACATTATCAAAATGGTTACTCTAAGCAGCACACCAACTATTTATTTTTTGAGTTTTAAACTTTGGTAGAAGTCTTGAACTCTTTATATTTACATAACTATTTGCCTCTATCACTATTATGACACGAAACCCTACACAATGATCTAAAATTTTCAATTCTAACAAGTCTTTTTCAGTATTTTTAACTTCATAAAAACCTCTTTGGCAATAATGCCTAATTCTTCTTTAGTTGTTAAAATTTTTTATTTTACCATCATCGTTCCCCTGATTTTCAATTAATCTTCTTAGGTTATATAAGAAGTACATATCTTTTTAATCTTAAAGTTTTAAGTCTTAATTTTAAAATTTTCAATCTTAGATATTATTTAAATCATTCCAAAATGCTCTAAAGAATCTTCGATTGCTTTTTCTTTTTCTTCTGGGCAATTTGACACTCTTTGATTTTCTTTCTTACTTAAATTATAATTTTCTCTCTATATTAGACCATGTTTCCTTTTTATTTGTGCAATATATAGGCTTGAAACTTTTAGTCCGTATTTATCTAACACATACTTTTTAATTTCTCCATAAGTTGCGTCTTTTGAAAAGTCAATTTCAGATAATTCATCTTCCCCTATTTCTATATCTAAATGATGTTCTGTATTTAGTTTGGACAACAGAGCTACCGTCTCCACATGCGTTGTCTTTTGCTTGGGAACATAATTTATTCTCCTCGTCATTCTTGTAGGAGCACAATTTATTAATATCATTATCTTTAGCATTTTTTCTTTTATCTTTAAAGTTATTAGAATCTTGACTATCTTTAACTCCTGTTTTGAAATAGAATGTCAGGTCATATGGATGAACTGTTCCGTCTTTGTCAATTCTACCCACTACGACTTTATCAACAATGCTTTCAAATACTGTTCTGTTAAATTCCTCTATAATTTCTTTGTTTTCTAAGACCTTTTTAAATTGCTTTAGTCTTTCTTTAATAGAGTTTTCATCTTTGATAGTTAGCTCTAGTGTTTTCTTTTCATCAAGTAATTCTTCTTTTTGTTTTGTAAGTTTTTTATACTTTTTAGCATAAACTTCTTCGTCTATACTATCTTCTAAATGAAGATCAACTAACTTTCTTTCTTGACTAATGATTCTGTTTAATTGGTTTTCTAACTTTTTCAAATCTTTGACTAAAGTATTATCATTTATTTCTTCTTCTACAATTTTTAAAAAGTCATCTATTACTGTTGAATCTGCATGGCATAATTGCCTATAGCTTTCAACAAATGCTTTTTCTATTGCTGCTTCTTGTATTCCCTTTGAATGAGGACAATATTTTTTACCTTTTTTTGTTGATTTTACACATTGCCAGTTAATTTTTTTGTAAATTGAACTTGTGTGCCAAGTTCTTCTTGACAGTATTTCACCACAAAATCCACATTCAAGCATACTTGAAAAAGCATATTGCCTTGATAGTTTTTCTCTTTTTCTATCCTTGTTAGCAATGGTGTTTCTATTTTGTGCTCTCCTGAGTCTAATCTCCTGAGCCTTTTCAAAGTCTTCTTTTGATATAATTGGCTCGTGATGATTTTCGATGTGATATTTATCAGATTCTCCAAAATTTGCTAGTCTTCTTTTTGTTATGGGATCAACTGTGAAGGTCTTTCCCATTAGTATATCTCCAATATACTTTTCATTTTTAATTATTCCTAACACTGTAGTATCAGACCATTTTGTTTTACCTCTCGGAGTGAGATATCCTTGCTCTTCTAGTTCCCTGCCAATGACTGAGCCACCATTGCCCTCTAAATATCTTTTAAAGATGTATCTAACAATTTTAGCTTCTTCTTCATTTATAGAGATACTTTTTGTTGTAGGGTCGTAATCATATCCAAGACAACCTTGAAAACCAATAAGTTCCCCTTTTTCCATTTTCATTTTCAGTCCTTTTTTTACATGGGCTGAGGTATTTTCTACTTCTTGTTGAGCTACTGAACTTAATATTGTTAATAGTAACTCTCCATCCATTGTCAAAGTATCTATATTTTCTTCTTCAAATACTACACCAACATTATTTTCCTTTAGCAGTCTTACATATTTCAAAGTATCTAATGTATTTCTTGCAAATCTTGATATAGATTTAGTAATTATCATGTCTATATCTCCATTTTGACAATCACTAATTAGTCTCATAAAATCTGCTCTTTTAGTAGCAGTTGTTCCTGTGGTTGCTTCATCTGCATATATACCAGCCAGAGTCCAGTTCTTATTATTTTTTATTAGATTTGTGTAATAATCAACTTGCGATTTATATGATTCAAGTTGATCTTTATTATCTGTACTTACTCTACAATATGCTGCAACGCGTTTTAAATCTAAACGTAGTGCATTTCTATTTCTAGCTCCTGTATTTGAAGCTTTTATTAATTTTACTTTAGTATTCATTTTACCTCCTTCCCATTTTGTATCTTTCTACAGTGTTATTATATCACAAGAACAATTACTTTCTATCTCTCTTCTTATAATCATTTTCTATTCTATTTTTTATTTTTGTATATTCCTTATCATTAATTAATTTAAGATCATAAAGTCTACATAACATAGCAACTCTCATGCTATAAACTTTTATTGCTTTCATAATAACCTCCTCGTATATTATAGTTGTAGTAATAAATACTACATTTTGTTCTCAATCCCACTTTCTTATGGGATAATAATTGTATAGATAGAGGTCGTAGTTAACCTCCTTGAAGCTAGTCTTCCTAAATT
>NZ_JAMXSM010000045.1:0-9341 GCF_026131665.1 Anaerococcus sp. NML200574
CCCAAGTTCCAATACAAATCAAGCAACTCATAATTAACTTTTACTGCTGCTTTTAATTGACTGCGTCTAACTTTTTCCTTTAAATCTAAAAGTAATTTTTTATATTCACTATCTCCTATAATAGCTAAATCTTTTTTATCCATTCTCATCACTCCAATCTGATTCTTTATTTTATTCTGTTTCTTACACCAATGGTGGGAGTTTTAATCTTTTTATCATAATCAGCTTACAGTTAACAAGCTCATTTTATCATTACACATTTAGTTTAATTAATGTGATTATACCAAAAATATTAAATCTTTTCTATCTCTCCCTCTCTCTCTTTATCTATCTCTATATCTTTCTCTATCTCTATCTCTCCGTTGCACTTTTGTTGCTTGTGTGTTGCAATGGTGTTGCATTGCAACATTTTTAATTCTCTAGACTTTCTTGACCTCCTTGTGGAAGCTGTTTCTGATCCTATAAGGCTTGGTATTTCAGTTAGGAAGTATTCATCATTTTCTGTTACAACTTCTAATAAGCCTTGATTGATTAAATAATTAACTGTTACCATTACATCATCGTCTGTTTCATCTATGGTTAGTGCTAACTCTTTTATAAAATCACTTTCTACTCCGTCATAATAGAGTTTGCCCTCATCTTTTAGGCTTAATAATAAAAGTTTGAGGTAGATTATCGTGTAGGTATCTCCTCCCGATATTCTCCTTAATCTTTTTATCCTCTTGTCTGTGAAAAATTCTTCTTTTAATTTTATCCAATAATATCTTTTGTTTGTTGCCATTTCTGCTCCTTTCTTGATTTTCGATAATCGAAATTCTTGATTTCCGATTTTCGGAAGTCTTGTTATTATGATTATTTAAGGGTGTAACTTTTCGTTACTCCCTTAGATTTCTCTGGTCATATCCTTTTTGTTTGGTTTTACTTTTCCCTTTACTTTCCTTTTTACTTTTTCTTTTGCCTTATCCTTGTTCTTGGATAGGTCTTTGTATTTCTTTATTTGCTTTAGGATACTTTCTTTTTCTTTTTTATTTTCCTTGGCTATGACTTGCTTAAAGGCATATTCCATTACTTTTATGTCTTTGGCTTGGAAGAATATTTCATAGTTTTGGCTTTCTTTGTTTTTCATTACTGAAAAACTTACTCCAAGTTTATTTAGTTCTTTTTTTAAGTCTTTGAGGTCGCTTTGATCTACGCTTATATTTTCTAGTTGTCCTTTTTTGTAGAGGTCTTTTATTTTTATTTCATCGCCCATAAGGCTTTTTAGGTTTCCGTTTGCTTTTTCTAAAGTTTCATTCATCTTTTTTCTTATTTCTTTGTCTAAGTTGATTGATTCTTTTGCTGCCTTTATTGTGTATGTTATTATGGTTTGTGCTGCTTGTCCTGCTTCTTTGCTTATTTCTTCGTTTATCATGTTTTATCTCTCCTTTGTTTGAATTAAAAAAAGGGAAGTATAGGCTTTAATTTTTCTATACTTCCCTTTGCTTGTTTTTATTTGGTTGTTCTTGGTGGTGGAATACTTTATTTTGATGTTTTTATAACTTTCTTAGGTATTTGTACCTTTTATTATTTTAAATAGCTTACAATACCTTTCCACCTTTAGTAGTTTGTGTGTGTTCTTTTGTCTGATAGATAGTTTTTCATGTTGGAATATATAATCTGTATTTCTTCATTGTTCATCGCTTTTATTTCTTCTGTGCTTTTATATGTTTTGTATGTTCCATCTTCATTTATTGGTTTTACTATGGTCATTATATGAGCATAAATATTTTGATTTCCATCTCTACTTTCATCATGAATTGCTAAATCTACTACCATTCCCTCTTTTACAAAGTTGGCTTGTATATATTCTTACTACAATAATACCAACAAAAAAGCTTAAGAGTCATCTCCTAAGCTTATCATCTTATAATTTATAATAGGCAAGACCTAACAGACCCCTGCCTGTGTGTGTTGCTAGTGTTGGTGCTATTTGCTCTTCAACATAAATCTTTGCACGAGCAACTTCATCTTTTAGTGCTTCCTTGGCTAGCGCCAATGCTTCCAGATTTGATCCATGGCAAATAGATAAGTAATAATCTTTGCTGTCGCTAAGTTCTTTCTTAACCCTTTCAATAAGTTTTTTTTGCGCCTTGACAAACCCTCTCACCTTGTCAATGGCGTAATAAATGCCGTCCGTATTGCATGTGATGATTGGCTTTATATCTAAAAACTGACCTATGGCACCTTGAACTTTTCCAATCCTCCCGCCTTTGATTAAGTGAGTTAATTCCGGTATGGCAAAATATGTTTTAGACCTCATATTATCTCTATCATCTGTCATTATTTTAATAATTTCATCAGCACTGCGACCTTCATCTCTAAGGCTCGCTGCCCTATAAGCGTAAAATCCTGCACCTATGGCAACATTTTTTGTGTCGAAAACCTTCACCCTGCCATCATAATCTGCAGCTGCAAGATTGGAAAGATTATTCACACCGCTTAGGCCTGATGAAACTGTGATTATTAAAACTTCATCGGCAGCATCTGCAAATTCTTTATCAATTGCTTCTTTCACTTCTGCTGGCGAAGGCGTGCTTGTCCTAGGAATTTCCTTATCAAGCAAGTCATAAAACTCATCCTTTTCTATATCAATTAAGTCCCTGTAAGATTTATCTGAAAAGTGAACCCACAAGGGCAGCATAGCTACATTTAATTTTTCGTATGCTTCTTTTGGCACATCACAAGCCGTATCTACAATTATTCCTAATTTACTCATTTGTCCTCCTTGGCTTTTAAAAGCTCGTATCCTAATAATTTTTGTGTAATAACCTTAGTGCAAACACTGACTATAGCAAACGTCAAGCCATTTCTATTGTCAAGATCAATATTGATAGATGCTGTACCCTTAATCTCAGGGCTATCTTGCTTCTCCAAGATATTTATGACTAATCTCAATACTTCTTCCACCTTGTTGCAAAAATAGTTGTATGACTCTTCTATAGAGCTCTTTTTAAGCTCAAACAAAATGCCATCATCAATCTCAGCCATAGTTAAAATGTTTTTCAAAACGGTAATCACTATACAATAAGCGATGTGATCACGATAATAACGCTTTTTGATTGGACTCGGCATAAGCTTATCCTTAACATAGTTATTGACCATGGTCTTTGTTAGTTTATTGTCCCCTTCAAACATCACTTCCAAAGTTTTATTAACAATCTCAACTAACTGCTCTAAATATATACCAAAGTCAGGCAAGTCCTTGTATCTTGGAAGCTTAAATTCACTAATATCACTCAAATTTTTATTTATCATATTGCCCCCCACCTAGTATTTAATACTATATCTATAGTTTCCCGCAACTAGATTATAAAGTCAAGCATTTTTTATAAATTTTCTAATATCCTCACCAAAAGATTTCAAGAATGAGCAAAAACCTTATTTATTTCTTCGTTTATCATGTTTTATCTCCTTTGTTTGAATTAAAAAAAGGGAAGTATAGGCTTTAATTTTTCTATACTTCCCTTTGATTGTTTTTATTTGGTTGTTCTTGGTGGTGGAATGCTTATTTTAGATGTTTTTATAGCTTACTTAGGTATTTGTACCTTTTATACTTTTAAATAGCTTACAATACCTTTCCACCTTTAGTAGTTTATGTGTGTTCTTTTGTCTGATAGATAGTTTTTCATGTTGGAATATATAATCTGTATTTCTTCATTGGTCATTGCTTTTATTTCTTCTGTGCTTTTATATGTTTTGTATGTTCCATCTTGATCTGCTTTTATGAGTTCATCTATTAGCCCTTGCCTTTTATTCATCTCTATTACCTCCTAGTTCTGCCTTTAGTTGTTTGGTCATATTATAGCTTGGATAAGATATTTTTACCAGGTCTTATCTTTCTTGATTTTTATAATAGTCTTTGGTTGATTGTCTTTTTTTATTAAAGCTATCACTATCTTGCTTATACTCTTTTATCTTTTCTATGATACTTTCTTTTTCTCCTCTCTTAATTGCCTTGTCAATTTCTATTGATAGGTCGATACCATATTCTCCATTAACTACTTCTACTGCATATTTAATATGATTTATTTCCTTGTATCTTTCCCTTATCTTTTCTGACTCTGTATTTAGTTTACTGATTTCATCTTCTAAGTTTTTGATTTCTCCTAACCATTCTTTTTCTCTTAAATTTTTCTTTCCACTGATTTTTTCAATTAAGGTCCTTGCTCTTATATGTTGGTCTATTTCCTTTTGGTTATTCTTGTAGAAGCTTTCTTTGAATATTTTCTTGCTTTCATATTCTTGGTAGGTTGCTTTTGTTTTTCTTACAGTCTTTGCATAGGCTAAACACTTATTAAGGTCTTCTATCTTTTGACTATTTTCTTTTATGGTCTTATATATTTCAGAATTTTTACTTCTTAGGGTATTTATATGCCCTTGTAGGTCTGATATGGTTTTTATTTTGTTATCTCTTAGATAATTTATTCCACTTGCATATCTTTTTAAATCATAGATTGCTTTGTTTCTTTTGCCATAAAATGATAATTCAGCCCTATTATTTTCTTGCATTTCTTGATAGAAGCTTAAATATTCATAGAGGTTAAAGAGTCCTGATTCATTTTCTATTTGCTTTTTACTTTGGTATTTATATTCCTTGTATGATTCTTTTAGCTTATCTTTGAAGCCTGCTAACCAAGATGTTATTTTCTTTATTTCATTTCCTATGTTTTTTAATAGTTCATTTTGTTTTTTTATTTCACGATTTATATCTCCTTTTTCTGTCCTTATTCCTTTTCTTTCCATTGCACTAGCACTTGCTCCTAGATGTATTGTTGGTATTTGTTTTATACCTTGTCTTTTAAAACTCCTATGGTCTACTCTTTTTTCTATATTATTTTTTGCTAGATATTCATTGCAAAGGTCTGAAAAATTTCCTCTCCATTTTTCTACATTGCCTTTATCATTCCAGGTTGTTAGTTCTACTTTTCTTGTCTTGGGTTTTCCATTTTTGTTTAATACTTTTTCTCCTTTTTCATCTAGGATATATTCTTTTTTTGACTTAGCTAAGAACTCTCCTTTTTCGTTTATGGGTCGCATTATGGTCATTATATGACAATGGATATTTCCATTTTTATCTTGACTCTCATCATGAATTGCATAATCTACTATCATTCCTTGTGATGTTAGATTTTCTTTTATAAATCTTTCGACTAGGTTTTTATTTTCACTTAAAGATAACTCTTTTGGTAGTCCTATTATGAATTGTCTTGCTAGTTGTGCATTAGAATTTTTTTCTGTCATTTCTACTTTATTCCATAAGGTAGACCTATCATTAAATTCTTTTGGTATATGATCAGGCAATATTATATTTTTTACTAATACTTTTTCTTTTCTTGTATAGTCATGGGTTACTCCGTCCCATTCATTTTTTATTTTTTCTCCACTTATATATGCTGCACTTGCTACTGCACTTTTTCCTTTTCCTCTTGATATTATGTTTACTGAAAAATGAAAACTGTCTGCCATTTTTATCACTTCCTTTCTTTGTTGTTTTAGGTGGAGGCTTAATAGTCTTTTATATCTTCTTTGTGAATGAGCGTTTTGAAATGATAGAATTAAAAAAGCCGACTACTGAATTAATTTTTGTTGTTTCAGTATGTCGGCTTAATTGTTTTGTTCATTTCAAATTTTAAAAGTCAAGGGCGAGCCTTAGCGAGTTTATTTACCATTGACTTTTAAAAAGCGAATGGTTGTTGGTCGCTGCAAGGGTTTGGCTCCGCAGGACGCAATCACCCTTTAGGGTGTATAATTGCGCCCTTAGAAAATCTAAGGGAGATTTGATTATTTTATTTTCCTTAATTTTCTCTCATTATTCTTAGTGTTTCTTTAAATTCTTTTGTTTTTGTTGCTTCTTCTAATAGGATTTTTATTTCTTCATCTGTTAGTTCTGCTGCATTTTCTATAAGGCTTTCTAAGATTGCTCCTCTTGTTATGAGTCTATGAGTTCTTTCTTTTCTTCTTTTCACTATGTCTTGTTTTAATATCTTCTTTTCTTGATTTTTTAGTTGCCTTAATTTTTCTTCTGTATTATCAATTTTGTCTTTTATTTCCTTTGATTCTTGTCTTATTTGCTCTAATTTTTTCATAAAAAACTCCTTTCTTGTAATATAAAAAGACGATAGAGTTTTAAATTTCTATCGTCTAGGCTACCTTTAATTATTCTATTTACACAGTCCAAAATTCTGATATTATCTGTCCTAAGTCTTTAGGATTATCAATATTTATTTCATGTCCAGAATTTTTTATTATTCTAAATTCACTATTTTTAATCTTGTCATTAAAAAGTTTACTACTCTTAATATTGAGCTTATCTTCTTTCCCACAAAGTAATAATGTCTTACAATTTACCTGTTCTAATCCATCATTTATCCTTAAGTCCTTCATTGATTTAAGCAGATTTATGAATTCATTCTTTGTTAGACCTAATTTTAAAAAATTAGATTGTGGCATAAGTTTAAAAATAAATGTTTGTATGCTAAAAAGTAATTTGGGTATCCTATATGGTACTCCTATTAAAATTAGAGAATTTACTTTCTCAGGGTGATTTTTTGTATAGTCTAAAGCAAGTATTCCACCTAAAGAAAGACCGCATAAGTTTACCTTATCTTTACAATTATTTATTCGTTTTTCAAAAAAATTATAAAGATCATTGTATTCATAACTATCATTTTTTAATAAATCAAATAGATTAGGACAAATAACATTATAATTGTATTCTCTCAAATACTCCTTTACTTTATCCCAACTTTTATCATCTTGACCCAACCCATGAATTAAAATGTTCTTCACAATTAAATCTGACAATTCTCAGGCTTTATTAAAACTAACCATTTATATATTCTTTTAGTAATTCTCCATAACCCTATCCCAATAATAGTTAGTAAAAATCCAACAATTAAAGAAATAATTAGGTCTGGTAAAACTCCTAAACCAAAGCTAGGTTTAGTTAACCAATATAAGTCTATTCCCAATAATTTGAACACAAATTTCGCGATGCTTCCAACTATAACAATTGGACCACTAATCATAAAAGCCCACCCAGTTATTCCTGTTATAGGAAAAACAAATATCCAAATACATGAAGCTATTGTATACCACTTTAAATTTTTCATAATAATCTCCTTAAAAGCAATCAAATTGTATATATTATTATACCCAGTTTTTTCATTTTCTATTCTTAGTCTATTGGTTACATAGTAGTATTATAGCAAAAATATTCCTATTTATTTTGTACTTGGGTATTTGCCAACAAATCACCCAAATGTCTTTTATCATTACGTATAAGACCCATTAATAATAGCAGCACAGCAAATCCGATGCCTATAAAGAACAAAACGATAGCCAATACATCAAAGTCAGTATAAATTCCATGAATCGTACTCATATGTCCTATTTGCCATGGTAAAAATTTGATTAAGTTTCTTATAAAGCTTGCTTTTAAAGATTTATGTTTATAAACAAGTTTTAAACCCGCTTTGCGTTTACCAAAACTCCCATCTTTTGAATAATCCAAATAAGAAAAAATCAAAGTAATCGGAATAACTGATGTTAATAAAGCAATTAATTGTGACTGTAATTCGTTCATTTTCGGAATTCCTTTAAAAAACAGATGGTAAACTGCCATGCTTACTCCAAATAACAATGCTAAATATAAAAGAATAAGTAAATAATCAAAAAACAACTCTTTAATTCGTTTTTTTAATGATATTGGATTATTATTCATAAACATACTTTATTTATCCTCGCAGTGTGAAAAGTTTTCTTTATCTCCTCGTATATTATAGATGAACCGTCAATTAACATTACAGTTTTTTTCATTATATCTCCTTAACAAAAAATATTTCTATTTTCTGCAACAAATCTTATATCTACCTTATAGTATAACGTATTTTTGCAAATTTAATTAAACTAGGAAACATTCTCACAAATGCTTCCTAGTTTAATTAAATTTCATCATATTTCTTTTTTAATTTATCCATGTAGTCAAGGTCAATCCACTCCTCGCTAAAGCCACAAGAAGTGCAAATATACCTATCAACAGACACTGCCGACATAATTGTATGGCCAGTCATAATATTATTTCCAGTTCCATAAGCTCCAGCAGATCCTGGCACAAATAAAATATCACTTCCTCCACACTTTGGGCACTTTTTATTATTTTTCATAAATACTCCTTTTTGATTCTTCCTTACTTTCATAATGCCTCATATACCGACCTCCGTGGTATATATATATTATACCAAAAATATTTTTATCCTAACGTTAATTCATAATCTTGTAATCAAACTGTTCCTATTTATTTTTATTTTACACCCTTTTCAATTTTGCAAGCTACAGGTATCTCTATAAAAAATACTGTATATTGTCCAAACTCACTTCTTACTCCGATGTCTCCTCCCGCATTATTAAGTATTTTTTTTACTATTGATAAGCCTAATCCCATTGATTCTTTATCAGTTGACCTAGCTTTATCCACTGTGTATAATGGATTAAATATTTTATCTAATTCTGATTTCTCTATGCCCTTTCCATTGTCTTTAAATTCTATTATAACTGTATCTGGGTTTTCTTTTGCAATTATATCAATTTCCAATGGGTTTTCCCCTCTATATTTTATAGAATTTGAAAACAGATTTTCTAATATGATTTCAAGCATCCTGTCAGATAAACCTATCACTGTACTTTCTTTTATATTATTTTGATAAAATAAATTTTCTATTTCAATTGTAAATGATCTATTTAATTCATCTACAATTCTATCTAAAGATTCTCTAGCTTTGATATGATTTATTTTTTTGTCATATATATCAAGTAATGAATAGTCTTTTAGTTGTTTGATTCGATTATTCAATTGTTTGATCTTTTTGTTTATTATCCTTATATATTCGTCTTTTTTTTCTTGGCTATCAGCAACTCCGTCACTTATTCCATCTATGTGGGCTTGTATTACAGATAAGGGAGTTGATAAATCATGGCTTATAGAGGCTATCAGCTCTTCTCTTTCTTCTTTTGCTTTATTTTCTCTTTCCCTATATGATTTTAAGGACGCTACCATTTTATTAAAATTATCTAATAATTCTCCTATTTCATCCACCCTATCATTTTCTATATATAAATCATATTCCCCTTTAGATAGCTTTTTAAAATTATCTAGCAAATCATATATAGGCTTTATAATAATCTTATCGACGTAAGCTAAAAATATAGTCGATATAATGACAATTACTATAGCTATTAATATAGAAATTGATGTTAAAGATAACAAAAGACTTTTAGGTTCTTTTTCTGGTATTCCTAAGACC
>NZ_JAMXSM010000046.1:0-8860 GCF_026131665.1 Anaerococcus sp. NML200574
CAAGTAGGGCTACTTTAATATCGGCTTACCACACCTAAGTGCAGTCGATACTTGGCTCAACTAACGGAATAGTTGGTTTGGTCATTATGCCAAACAGTTAAATTAAGCGACTTCATGTCGCACCCACGGATAAAAATAGGTCTTCGCTATTAATAAGACCCAAAATATTTTCACCAGCTGCCCTACTTGACATATAAGACCTATTTGCTGAAAGTCCCACAAGCTCAAAATCATAAGAGTCTAGGGCCATTTTTATAAAAAGCCCATCGGCTGGGCTAAAGTTTGTATCTATATAAATAAAGGGTTTTTGATATTCCATAATTCTTCCTTTCTGCTTACTTACTATACTAAAAAACCCGACTTTTTAAAGTCGGGAATTTTTTATAAGGGTATCTCTCCCTTTCATTCTAAAATTTTTACGAGGAAGAATCCCATAAATATTTTTAATTTTATACGTCCATAAAGCCTTTCTTGTATTTTTTAAGGCAAGCCATATAGATTAGGCCCACAATTATAGCTAGGACAAGGATAATAAGGCCAGCTGCAATAGCCATAGATCCTGTAAGACCATCTATTAGGAAAAATCCTCCAACAAGAAGGCCTGTAACAAGCAAGGACCCTAGGTAGAAAATTATTGACTTCAAAGGATTTGCCTGTTGAACTTCTTGAGGCTTCTTCCAATTGGTATTGACCACAAAGGTCCCAAAGTAAAGACTAATCATAGTCGCAAAGCCTCCTCCTATGCTTAGGCCAAGGAAGAATAAAAGGCTATTAATAAGACCAAGGCTTAGAATTAAGCCATAGACTATGGCAAGTATTAGGTTAAAAATACTTATAACCACATAGCTTGAAGTAAACCTAGCCAAGAGATGGCTCTTTGGGTCTATTGGTAGGGTCTGGATAAGGTAAAAGCTCTTGCCCTCCCTAGAAAGGGAAGTGGTCGCTGGATTGCCATTAGTCCAAATAAGAAGACTTAGGGCAAAGGCTACCGCAAAACATATAAGAGATGTCATTGAGCTTTGGATTAAAGTAGGGTCCAAATCCTCAATAAGATTCCTACCTGTAGTAAAACCCATAACCGAAAAGATTATTACCATAGATATAGGGCCTGCCACGAAGACTATATTTGAAAATAAGGTCTTAATATCCTTAAGGAAAATATCCTTAAATTGGCTGGATGTTTTGATTTCAACATCCTTGGCCTTGACCTTCTTTTTCTTATCCATATCTATGTGGTCATCAAAGACCGCATCAAAATAATACTTATCTCCAAGCTTGTAGACTAAAAATAATACAAAAGCCGCAAGAGCCAAGAGTAATAGGCTAAAGCCTAGTCTCTGTATTATTGGTCCGGTAAGGCTCATGCCAAAAATCTTGGCATTAAAGAAGACATTTGACACATTGCCCACCATAGATGCGACATTATCTACATCTATATTAATGGACGGACTAGTATTTGATGATGAAGAAAAGGAGAAATAATAAATCACTCCCATGATAGCAAACATCAAAAGATATCCCAGTGTCTTAAAAAGCTTGGCATGCCTATTGACATTGGTAAATTTCTTAATCAGTAAAATCATCAAACAAATAAGCCCATAAGGTATAGCAATCATTGGCAAAAGGGTGATAAGGCCCAAAATCAAAGTCATTGGGTCAAAACCAGCCTCGCCAAAATATATATATAGGCCAATGGCAAAAAATAGGAAAAAGTCAAAAAATGAGCTTATCCCGCCGATTACCTTGCCCAAGAAAAGCTCGCCCTGGCTTAGGGGTAGGGTTTGGTAATTAGAAATATCTGCCTTGGTGAAATACTTTGAGAGGATATCAGGCACATAAAATATGAAGATCATCATGGTGATGGCCATGGCAAAATTTACAAAATACATGTAATTTTGACCAGATCTCACATAAATCATGGCGGATGCCTTAAAGACCCCTATAAATATGGCTCCCAAAAATACATAGGTCCAGATAAATAGGATTATTCTCATCAAGTAGTTTTTAGGCATATTTGCGACTTGCTTTGATGGCCTGTAGGGGAAGAAACTTTCCCTTAAAGCATAGGCTGCTATAGTTTTAATATTCTTGCTTTTCATCTGTAAGCTCCAAGAAAATTGATTCAAGAGACCCGTCGTTATTGGCAATATGCTTAATCTCATCAAGAGTTCCTATAGCGATAAGCTTGCCCTTAGAAATAATGCCAATCCTATCGCATAATTCCTGGGCCACTTCCATTACGTGGGTTGAAAACATGACACACTTGCCGTCACCAGCCCTTTCCCTAAGGATTTTCTTAAGATTAAAGGCAGATTTGGCATCAAGGCCGACCATTGGCTCGTCAAGGATTAAAACCTGTGGGTCATGGATAAGGGCACCGATTATGGCAAGCCTTTGGGCCATACCATGAGAATAGGTTGAAATAGGGTCCTTCATGGCCTCTCTTATATCAAAATAATCCAAATAATGTTCAAGCCTTTCCTTCCTAGTTTCAGTATCCACCCCATAGATATCTGCTATGAAATTTATATATTCATTTCCCGAATAATTTTCGAATAATTCTGGATTGTCAGGCACATAGGAAAACTGGCTCTTGTAGGCAATAGGGTCATCTTCTATGCGGAGTCCATTTATAAAAATCTCCCCTTTGGTCTTAGAATTTATCCCTACAATAGACTTGATAGTAGTAGACTTACCAGCCCCATTAGGACCAAGAAATCCAAAGATTTCACCATCTTTCGCCTCAAAGGAGATGTCATCCACCGCCTTTTTTCCTATCTTGTATTCCTTAGTAAAATTTTCAACTTTAATCATAAAAATCCTTTCTAATCTCTAAGAATCGTTTTTATCATTTTACCTCAATACATCAAAAATATACAATAATTATAAAAAATTTATTTAAAAAATACCCCTAGGATCTAAAATCCTAAGAGTATTGTAATTTTTATCCAACCAAATCAGAATAATCTTTTAGCTTGCCTAGGGCTTGGTTTTCTATCTGACGAATTCTTTCTCTGGAGAGATCGTAAATAGAACCTATTTGCTCTAAGGTTTTTGGTTTTTCGTTGTCTAGGCCATACCTGTAGATTATGATTTGCTTTTCCCTATCTGTTAGTTGGTCTAAGGCTTGCATTAGGAAGTTTTCCATGTCTTTTTCTAAGATTAGCATATCTACTGGGGTCGACTCATCTCCTACCATATCCATTAGCTCATCTCCTGTGGAGTCTTCGCTATCTAGGTTGATATTTAGGGAGGTGGAGTTGACTTGGTTTCTATTTATTAAAAAGAGGTCATCGGCTTGTTTTTTGTTGATGCCTTCGTTTTCTAATATCCTGTAGAGTTCCTCATCGCTTGCCTCTGGGTTGGCCTTTAAGATTTGTTTAAGCTTATTTAGCTTTAAGTATTTGCCTGCTGGGATCCTGATGGTGTGGCCTTCTTTATTTATGGCCTTTCTGATGGCCTTATCTATCCACTTATAGGCATAGGTTGTAAATTTGTAGCCTAGACTTAGGTCAAATTTCTCCGCTGCCCTTATCATACCGAGCATGCCTGATTGGACGAGGTCTTCTAGGTCTAGGTCATTGCCGTGGGACCTAAAGAAATAGGACGCACGACTCCTTACTAGGCCCTGGTTTTTTTCGACTAGGGCTGCTAGGGCGTTTTGGTTGCCAAGTTGGAATTGCTCTACTATCTCTTCGTTGTTTAGGTCTGATAGCTTCATCATATCCTTGCGCTTGATTGGGGCAAGGGAGGTGTTGACTCCTTTTTTGGCTGATCCTATTAGGTCATCATCGTCAAAATCTTCGTCATCTTCTGCGATTATTTCTAGGATTTCTTCTTTTTGGTCTTCTGTTAGAGATTCTATGACTTTTAGCAAGTCTTCATCGGTCATATCCGGATTGTCCAGATAATCTTTAAGCTTTTCTAAAGTTTCCTTATCTTCTAAATTTATTTTATCCATATTATCACCCATTTTGAATTTATTTATCTTTATCCTCATCTTCTAGCTTTATTTTAAGCTGGTCAAGTTTGGCTACAAGAGATTTTGATATAGGATAAGACCTGTAGTTGTGACTGAAATTTGCCTTTTGGCTTTTTTTAATCTTGCTCCTTAAGCCTAAGAGGTCTCCCCTTAGCTCTAGAGCTGTCATCCTGCTTGCTCCCTTGCCTAGGGCCATATTTTGCACTGCCCCATCATCTGTTACGACCTTGACATTGTGGCGACGGCCTACTCTTTCAAGCTCTGCTTCGATATAGGTATCTGCCGTTTGAAACCTCTTTGTATAGACAATTTTCATCTTATACTTTGTTTCTATGGTTTCTTTAAGTCTGTCAAGATTATAGGCATCAAAGACTATTACCATCTCTTCCGCCCTCAAAACGCTATATTCAGCCATTTCTTCTATGAGCATATCCCTTGCGGCTGCAAGGTTTGTTTTTGATAAGTCCTTTAAGTCCGGCCATTTGTTTATGACATTGTAGCCATCAACATAGGTTATGTTTTTTTTAGTCAAAGCCATTTTGTCTTAGGACCTCATACATGGCTATGGCTGAAGCAACAGATGCGTTAAAGCTATTTACAAAACCCTTCATCGGTATATTAATTAGTATATCACATTTCTCTCTTACAAGTCTAGAGATACCCTTACCTTCATTGCCTACTACTAGGGCAATTTTGCCCTTAAGGTCGGTTTTATCTATCTCTTGGCTTCCTTCGCCTGCTAGGCCATAGACCCAAAATCCCTCTTTTTGGATTTCTTCTATGGTGCGAGAAATATTTTTTACCCTAATTATATTGATGTTATTTATTGCTCCAGCACTTGTCTTATAGACTATTGGACTTACCTCAGCTGACCTTCTTTCTGGGATAATTACCCCGTCAAAGCCAAAGGCTTCGGCACTTCTTACTATAGCTCCTAGGTTATGAGGATCTTCTATTTGATCTAGGATTATTAGCCTCTTGTAAGTTGCTATGTCAGCTAGGTCCTTGTATTTAAAACTTTCCACATCAAGGGCGACCCCTTGGTGGTTCATATCTATTTTATCAAAAAAACTCTTATCTACAAAATCTATTTCAATATTTTTTGCCCTTAGCTTTTTTATAAGTTTGTCAATTATCTTGGAATTTTGCCTTAGGATGTAGGCCCTATAGATTTCAATGTCTGAATCTAGGGTGTCTAGGACTGGTTTTCTGCCATATATTCTATCCATTAGCTTATCTCCCATTTGACCCCATCACGGGTATCTTTTAGGCTTATGCCCATTTCTAAAAGCTCATCCCTGATGGCATCTGCCTTTGCAAAGTCCTTGGCCTTTTTGGCAGCAGCTCTTTCTTCAATTTTAGCTAAGATAAAGTCTTCGTCTATATCTAGGCTCTTTTTCTTGGCTACAAGCCCTAGGACATCGTAGAGACTGTCATAGAGACTCTTAGTTTTTTCTATAAAGGCCTTTGAAGAAGCGCTGCTTATATTGGTATTTATAAATTTGGCTAGGTCAAATAAGACTGTAATGGCATCTGCTGTATTTAGGTCATCTTCCATGACTCTTATAAAGTCATCCTCTGCCGCATCTAGATTTGCTAGAAGTTTTTCTTCATTATCATCCATAGGCCTATCGCTTGCCCTTGCTAGGTCTTCTTCAAGCTTAAAGGCTGCGTTATTTAGTCTGTTTAGGGAATTTTGAGCTTGTTCAATTATTTCCCTGGTGAAGTTAATTGGCTGCCTGTAGGATGTGGTCAAAAGCCAAAATCTGATGGTCATTAGGTCGTATTCCTTCTTGATATCATCAAGAGTAAAGAAATTGCCTAAAGACTTACTCATCTTTGTCCCATTGACCTGGATCATGCCGTTGTGCATCCAATAATTGGCAAATTTGACTTCGTTTAGGGCTTCAGATTGGGCTATTTCATTTTCGTGGTGAGGAAATTCCAAATCTTCCCCGCCTGCGTGTATATCAATGGTTTCGCCCAAGATTTTCTTGTTCATGGCTGAACATTCTATGTGCCAGCCAGGTCTGCCAGCTCCCCAAGGAGAATCCCAAGCCACTTCGCCATCAATTTTTGTCTTTTTCCAAAGGGTGAAATCTGCTGGGTTTTTCTTGCGGCCTACATCATCATTATCAAGCCTATTGCTGGCCCCGTGCATGAGATCGTCAAGATTTCTTCTTGATAATTTACCATAATCAGATTTTTTGCTTACATCAAAGTAAACATCCCCATCTGATTCGTAGGCCACACCTTTCTTAACAAGGCCATCTATGAAGGCGATTATATCATCCATAACCTCGGTTGCCCTTGGGTGGATGGTGTCTTCTTCATCTAAGTTTAGGTCCTTGGCATCTGCCATATATTGGCTTATATAGCGGTCTGTGACTTCTTTTGTAGTGATGCCTTCTTCGATTGATTTTTTGATTATCTTATCATCGACATCGGTGAAGTTTACCACATATTTTACATCATAACCCCTAAATTTTGCAAAACGTCTGAAGGTATCAAAGACAACTAGGGGTCTAGCATTGCCTATGTGCATATAATCATAGACTGTAGGTCCGCAGACATACATCTTGATTTTGCCTTCTTCGATTGGTTTAAATACTTCTTTTTTTCTACTAAGAGTATTATAAATTTTCATTAAAAATTATCCCTTACAAATTCTAGCCTTTCCTTAACTAGGTCCTTGCCCATGATTAGGAAGGCATTTGATAGGTCTGGACCGTGGACTGAACCTGTTACAGCTGCCCTTACTGGGAACCATAGGTTCTTGCCCTTGATGCCTGTTTCCTTTTGGATAGTCTTCATAATTGATTTAGCAAAGTCTGGATCAATTTCCTTAACTTCTGCAAGATGGTCTAAGAATGCCTTAAATAATATTCTGGCATCATCTGTAGAAATAGCTTCTTTTGCATCATCATCATAGTCGATATCGGCACTCTTTATATAGTAGTTTTTAACAAGTTCAGCTGCATCAGAGAACTTATCAATAGCTGATTGCCAAGTTTCTGCAAGTAAAACTAATTTGTCATGGTCATAAGACTCATCAATTAGACCAGCCTTAATTAGGTAAGGCTTAATATCTTCTGCAAGCTCTTCTGGGCTTAATTCTCTGACATAGTGGCCATTGACCCAGTCAAGTTTCTTCTTATCAAAAACAGCACCAGTCTTATTTACCCTATCAAAGTCAAATTGCTTAGCTAATTGATCAAGAGTAAAGATTTCTTCTTCACTATCAGGTGACCAACCAAGTAATGATAGGAAGTTGATAAGACCTTCTGGTGTGTAGCCTTCTTCGATAAAGTCCTCAACCATGCCATCGCCATTTCTCTTAGAATATTTCTTGTGGTCCTTATTTAAAACGGTAGGTAGGTGGATATATTCTGGAGCCTCCCAACCAAAAGCTTCGTATAAATAAACATGCTTTGGTGTAGAAGAAATCCACTCATCACCACGAACGACATGGGTAATGCCCATCAAATGGTCATCCACAACTACAGCAAAGTGATAAGTTGGGAAACCATCTCTTTTAATTAAAACTTGGTCATCTTGGTCGTCAGTATTAAAGGTAATCTTGCCCTTAATCCTGTCATTAAAAGAAATATCATAGTCCTTTGGTAATTTTAGTCTAACAGTGTGCTCTTCCCCATTAGCAACCCTTTGTTTGGCTTCTTCAAGAGGGATAGAACGGCAAAGACCATCATATTTTGGTGTAAGGCCATCAGCTCTCATTTGATCACGAACCTTATCGACTCTTTCTTGAGAGCAGAAGCAATAATAAGCCTTGCCTTCATCGATTAATTGGTCGATGTATTTGTCATAAATGCCAGCCTTAACCCTTTCAGATTGGATATATGGACCAAAGTCACCCTTTTCGGTAACATTTCCATTTTCATCAAGCATAACACCTTCATCAATCTCAACACCAGACCATTTAAGGGCCTTAAGAAGATTTTCAAGGGCACCTTCCACAAAACGTGTCCTATCAGTATCCTCAATTCTTAAAATCATCTTTCCGCCAGTATGTCTAGCATATAGGTAGTTAAAAAGGGCTGTCCTAAGACCACCAATGTGTAGATATCCTGTTGGAGAAGGTGCAAATCTAACTCTAACGTCACTCATCATAATCTCCTTTATAATTTTTCTTTAATTCATTTCTTACTTCTATTATAATATAAAACTTAAAATTAATAAATAAGTAAACAAAGGGAAGCAACTCCCACTTCCCTTCAATACCTTAACTTATCTAATTATATCATTTTTTTCCAACTAAAGCAAGTATTAATGGGCTTAACGGTAAATATTTGCAAAGGAATTCTAATAGCAAAACTTAATATTCATAATACATATCTCAAAAGATAAATTAGTTGCTAACACATTTCATATCCATTGCAATTCTCTCTTAATATCAGTAAATCAAAACATTTATTCATGACCACTACTAATATTTTATAACTCAATCTCAAAAAAAGAATTAAATTAAATAAATAATTTATTAAAAAATATACTCTATAGATCTAATTAAGGGTAAAGTTTTACAATAGACAGATCTTTTTAGACATAAATAAGAAAAATATCGCCATAAAACAGAAAAAACATACAATAGAAATATATAAAAAGCTCCTAAGAGCATTAAGCGATGGAGGCATTGCTTTCGATAAAAAACCTGGCCTAGTGACCTGAACCCGTAAACACGGAATAATTTAATAATATTTTAAGCGGAATGTAATCTGTACATAACAGGTGACATTCCGTTTAATTTTGTTTTAATCCTATCCTCATTGTACCATTTTATATATTTTTCAATCTCATTTCTTAAATGATCATAACTTTTAAAATCTTCTCCATAATACATTTCCTGTTTCAATATTC
>NZ_JAMXSM010000047.1:0-8030 GCF_026131665.1 Anaerococcus sp. NML200574
GGATAAGAGGAAATGTAAAAAGGTATCCTGACGGTTGGGGCGAATATCACCCACTCACAGGATTGATGTATTGTGCAGATTGCGGGAGCAAGATGTATGTTCATAGGACAAATAACTATAAGAATATTCCCTATTATGTTTGCAGTAATTATAAAAAAGTGCCTTGCGGAACGCTATGTCCATCAGCTCACAGGATAAAAGCAGAAGTAGTCTTAAACCTTATCCAAGAAACATTAAAAGATATAAAAAATTATCTTGGAGAAGATAATGAAGCCTTTATCCGTTCCATTCAAAATGAAATGGAAGAAAAGGAAAAAGTAGAGATAGAAAAACAAAGGGTAAGGCTAATTAATATTAAGTCGAGAATACAAGAGTTAGAAAGGCTTATGTGCCGTATTTACGAAGATATGATACTTGAAAAAATACCAAGTAGTAGATATGAGATACTTAATAGCCAATATGAAACAGAGCAAAGAGTTTTAAGTAAAGAGATTAAAGACTTAGAGCTTGTAATATCAAGATATGAAAAGGAAACAGATAAGGTAAAAAAATTCATATCACTTATTAGTCGTTATGAAAACTTTGATGAACTCACAAACACAATGATAAATGAATTTGTAGATAAGATTATCATTCATGAAAGGGATAGAAAAGGCAGTCAAACATCAAAGCAAAAGATAGAAATATATTTTAACTTCATAGGGAATTATGAAGTTCCAAAAGAAGAATTAAGCGAAGAAGAACAATCAAAACTTGAGGAAGAAGAACGAAAAATTAATGAGAGAAGGGACAGACTTCATCAAAATTATCTAAAGCGTAAAGCAAATGGAAAACAACAGGAGTATGAGGAAAGGTATAAGGCAAGACGAGAGCAGAAAAACAGGAGAATATAAAGGTTTAGAAAAAAATAGGTATATTAGTCAGCTATTATGAGAAGATTAAAAGTGATACGTTTACTATATAGTTTATATGATGATCATATGTCGAAAAATAAAAGGCTCACTTACTACCTACTATGGAAATTCTTAAATCCTTATAATTTCCTTATTTTTTTCTTCTAAAATTACATACGTAAAGAAATGATAAGGAGGAAAATATACTATGGATGATTTTATATTACAAACTAGAAATCTATCAAAGCAGTTTGGGAAACAAATAGCGGTGGACTGCGTTAATATCAATGTTCCAAGAGGAACAATTTATGGATTATTGGGACCAAACGGAGCAGGAAAGTCTACTCTTCTCAAGATGATTTGCGGTATGATTACACCTACATCTGGTGAAATCATATTCAATAATAATCCTTGGGATCGTTCAAATCTCTCTGAAATTGGTGCATTGATTGAAAATGCACCACTATATCCAAACTTAACTGCCTATGAAAATTGTCGTGTACGATCAATAGCTTTAGGGATTGAAGAAGAGCGAATTCAAGAAGTTTTACAAATTGTAGGTCTTACTAATACAGGTAAAAAACGTACTGGACAATTTTCAATGGGAATGAAACAGAGATTAGGAATCGCTTTGGCTTTACTTAGTAATCCAAAACTTTTAATTCTAGATGAACCAACGAATGGTCTTGATCCCATTGCAATAAAGGAATTGAGAGAACTTATTAGAGGTTTTTCACAACAAGGAACTACTGTAATTCTATCTTCTCATATTTTATCTGAAGTCGAACATATTGCAGATCATATTGGAATAATTGCATCAGGACATTTAGGTTATCAAGGTGCATTTGATTCAAAAATGGATTTGGAGCAACTTTTCATGGAAGTTGTTAGTAATCAGCAAGGAGGTTTCAATGAGTAATTCAAATATATTAATGGCCGAGTTCTTGAAAACAAAAAGAACTGCAACAAGAAGAATTGCTATTGCTAGTCCTCTTTGCTTAGCACTAATGGCTATTGTTCAACAAGGTTATTTTTCCTTGAATTTATTTAACTGGTACTATGTAGTTTTTTTACCTGCTACATTCGCATTGATCAGTGCAACAGCTGTTAATATAGATAACGGAAAGCACGGACTTCGTGCAATCCGTTGTCTACCTGTTTCTCAAGGAAAAATATGGAGCTCTAAACTTTTGGTTGTATTAGGATATGCTCTTCTTTCCTGTTTTCTATTAAGTGTTGCTGTAGTTTGTATACCATTTATTTTTAGTTTGTTTGGAATTAATCAAATTAAGCAATTAAGTATTGCTTCGATATTTTTAGGGATTATAGTCATGTTTATCACAACCATGTGGCAAATCCCTTTTAGCTTTATAATTTCAAAAAAATTAGGGGTGATCTTTTCGGTAGTGGTCAATTTAGCTATTTCTTTTTCAGGTGTGTTTTTAGCACTAAAACCATATTGGATGTTTTGCCCATGGGCATGGGTAAATCGTTCCATGATTTCTATTTTAGGGCTTTTACCTAATGGTTTGCCTGTTGAAGAAGATTTGATTTATACACAATCTTATGATGTTTTAATTGCAATTGTTGCATCTGTGGTACTAACGATGGTTTTGTCCATTGTTTCCACCACCCTTTATAAAAAATCAGAAGCGAGGTGATTTTGATGTTGAAATGTTTACATTCGCATATTTATAAAATAGTAAAAAGTCCGCTATTTTATATAACCATTCTTTGGCCAATTATTTGTGTAGGACTTTTTATCGCTTATTATTCCGTTTCTTCATGGAGTATTGAACAAAATATATCTGGATTTTTACAAGCCTTATCCTTATTTATGGATTGCTTGGTTGTCATGTTGTGTACTGGTATTGTTCAGCAGGAACAACGTGCGGGTTCTTCTTTTAATATTTTATGTGTTGGAAAATCAAGAATTCAAATGCTAATATCACTTGTTATTTTATTGGTTATTATGACAGGTCTTAGTTTGATCATAGCTGTTGCTGGATTTGCTTTGCTATATGGAAAGATGCTTACCATATCCTACGTCTTGGCTACTATTCTTATGCTTATTCCACTTATTTGCCTAGTTTCTATCCATCTATTTATCGCTTTTAAATTTGGTACGTCATGGTCAATAGGTTCTGGAGTAATTTTTATTCTTGTTGGGGCTTTAGGATGTACTGGACTTTTGGATAAGTTTTGGTATTACCTTCCGCCAACATGGGCAGCTAGATTTTCATCTCTAATGATTCTAGATACTTTT
The DNA here is from genome assembly GCF_026131665.1 of Anaerococcus sp. NML200574. Classification (NCBI taxonomy): domain Bacteria; kingdom Bacillati; phylum Bacillota; class Tissierellia; order Tissierellales; family Peptoniphilaceae; genus Anaerococcus; species Anaerococcus sp. NML200574. The sequence continues at coordinate 3,160 of NZ_JAMXSM010000047.1, forward strand.
CATACAGATTATATTCTTAAGATTGCAGCTGAGCTGAGATATGGTCTATTGATATGTATCATAGTAACCATTGCACTTGTTACTTTAATTCCTATATGGTTTAATAAATGGGATGGTAGAGCCGATAATAGTGATGAATAATATTAAATTATTTAAAAGTTCAAGATCTCCATATCATACTATGATTTTGAATGTTAAGAGTGCTCTAATAATATAAGTACTCTTTTTGGCTCAGACTAGATTTAATGAAAGGAGAGGTGAATATATGGGTCAAAACATACTTGTAGTTGATGACGATGAGCAAATTAGATCTGTTATTGAAACAAGTTTAAAGCGTGCTCAATTCTCTGTATATACTTGTGCCTCAGCAAAAGAAACTTTAAGTTTATCTCTCGATCAATTTGATTTGATGATTTTCGATGTGATGATGCCCGATATAGATGGCTTTGAACTTTGCAGAAATGTCCGTGAAAAAGTAGATTGTCCAATATTATTTCTTACAGCCAAATCCAAAGAAGCAGATGTCGCTGAGGGATTAGCGCTTGGCGGGGACGATTACATTCGCAAGCCTTTCACACCATTGGAATTAGTCAGTCGAGTAAAAGCACATCTAAGAAGGGAAGAGCGTGTTCATCATTCTTACCTATCTTTTGGAGATATTCGTTTTCTCTTGAATGCCAAAGAAATACAAATAAAGGGAGAAACTATCAAGTTCACAAAAATGGAATATGAAATTTGCGAACTCTTAGCTAGACATAAGGGACAAGTTTTTTCACGAGAACATATTCTCGAACAAGTCGGTGGATTTTGGACAGAATCTGAGTCTGCAGCTATAGTTGAACATATAAAAAATATCAGAAAAAAATTTTCAACTTATCAACTTGATCCAATTAAAACAATTTGGGGAGTCGGTTACAAATGGGAATAAAAAATATATATTCTAAGAAAAATACACTAAGGAAAATATTATCTATATATTCCTTAGTGTTCATAGGTATAATTTGTTTTCTTTTTCTTTTATTGGTTATCGGTTTCCACTATGGAGTTAGACATGATTTATATACTTTTGCCAACCACGAAGAAAAACAAGTTGAAATCTTAAGGGAAAAAATCATTTCTAGCCAAAATTTCAACTCAACTTGGGTACCTGATAATATTGGCTACATTCAGCTAAATAATGAAAATGAAGTTATTAATTCAAATATGAAGATAGAGGATCAAGAGAATGCTTTAGACTATTTAGATGGAAAACAAATCCCTTTTTCTAAAGGCTATTTTTCAAAGGTTGTATACAATAATAGAGTCTGCGTATTTAAATACAGGATAGGTGTGTTATATTCTTCAGATTGGGCAAATGCACATCTTCCAAGAGTAGAATCACTTTTTATTTTCATAATTGCTCTTACGCTTCTTATTCCAACCATGTGGTTTGCAAAGTCTGTTACCAGACATATTTATAAAGATGTATTACCGCTACAAAAAGCTCTTGTTTCCATAGGAAATGGAGATCTAAATATACCTGTCCCTTCCTCCCTATCAATATCAGAGTTTAGAGAGCTAGGGAACCTTATGGACCACATGCGTGTTGATCTAAAAGCAACATTAGAAGAACTTTGGAATAGTGAGCATAAAATAAGAGAACAAACAACCCAAATGCTACATGATTATCGTTCTCCGTTGACCGTTGCTCGTGCAAATGCTGAGTTTATGAAAGAAGATCTTAGTCAATTAACTCTATTCCTATCTGACGATGATAAAGAAAAAATGAATGAAAATCTATTGAAATATACCGAATCCATTATTTTTAATTTGAATCGATTGGAAGAGGTAGCAGATAGATTGCAACTACAACTTAGTAATGAAAATAACGACCAACTTGTCAAGGAACCATTGCCATTAGATAGTTTAAATCTCAAAATAAATCAAGAAGGACATATATTAAGTGAGCAATATGGGAATGAGTGGAAAAGCCAATTTCAAGATACAGATGATTATACAACCACAGAGGAAAGTGCAATTCATCAAGCCTTAACTAATATTATTCTTAATGCCTGTGAGCATGGTCATTCACCCCAATCAATTCATCTAACATTTATCGTTTCAAACGGGAAAGCCGAATACAAAATCACAAATTCTGGATCACATTTTTCAGATGCTGCCTTAGTCCACGCAACTGACAAAGGCTTTTCTGAAAAAAAGAATTACACACAAAATATAAAAGGTGTCGGATTGTATTTCACAGCAAGAGTAATACGAGAAAATGGTGGAGAACTATATCTATCTAACACTCCAGAGGGATATGCCTGTGTACAAGTTATAATTCCAGTAGTTAAAAAAGCTAAGGCTTCAAACTCAATATAAGCGATACATTTTCCTGTTATAAAGAATAAATGGTATTAGGCTTATCAATAGTAAAAAAATACTTAATAATGTGGGGGGAACATCGTAGTAAGAATTGAGTTTGGACAATATACAGTATTTTTTGTAGAGATATCTATAGTTTGCAAAATTGAAAAGGCTGTAAAATAAAAATAAACAGGAACAGTTTGATTACAATATTATGAATTAACGTTAGGATAAAAATATTTTTGGTATAATATCTATATACAAACCACGGAGGTTGGCATATGAGGTATTATGAAAGTAAGGAAGAATTAAAAAAGGAGAATTTATGAAAAATACGAGAAAATGCCCAAAGTGTGGAGGAAGTGATATTTTATTTGTGCCAGGATCTGCTGGAGCTTATGGAACTGGAAATAATATTATGACTGGGCATACAATTATGTCGGCAGTGTCTGTTGATAGGTATATTTGTACTGCCTGTGGTTTTAGCGAGGAGTGGATTGACCTTGACTACATGGATAAATTAAAAAAGAAATATGATGAAATTTAATTAAATTTGCAAAAATTCTTATGTGAACTTAGAGTCATTAGAAAAGATTTGCCTGGCATTGGATTGCAGAATTGAAGATGTTATAGAAATTCATAGAAATGAGGTGGAATAAAATGAAGAAAATATTTTTTAGAATCTTTTTAATAGTTATTATTTTAGTAGTTTTAGTTTTTATTCTTAGAATATATAATGACTATAAGTATAAAGATACCAATGCTTTGAAATCTCCTGAATATTATAATGATGTTACTAATATAAGTTTATATCCTACAGATATTGACGGAGTTGATGTAACTTATGTAGATGAGGGTAGGATGCAAGGCTTTAGATTTGTACCTAAGGAAAAATCACATAAAGGTCTTGTAATTTGTTTTGGAGGTTCTGAGGGAAGTCCAAATTTTGAAACTGCTAAAAGATTGGCTGAAGAGGGATATGAAACCTTTGCACTATTTATGTTCGGCATGAAAAACCAAGAACAAACTTTGAGAAAAATCCCTTTAGAACAATTTGAAGATGTTATCAATTATATAAATAAAAATATAAAAGACAATAAACCAATAAGCGTTTTGGGAGCGTCAAAAGGTGCAGAATATGCCCTTAATTTGGCTAGCAAATATTCTGAAATAGATAATCTGATTTTAATAGCACCTTCATCTTATAATTTCGCTGGTCTAGATTTTAAAGATTATGGTTCATCATGGACATATAAAGGAAAGGAACTTCCATATATAGATATAAAAAAATCATCATTTAACTCATTTTTAAAAAATATTATTGTTCCGAATATTATTAAAAGTCCTATTAGTTATAAAGAAACTTATAATAGTGCAATAGAAAAAGACTCAACAAGCCAAGAAAAACTAATACCAATAAAAGATGTTGAGGCAAATATATTGATGATCGTGGGCGAGGATGATTTGATGTGGGATAGTTTTGCTATGGCAAATAAAATAAAAGAACAAAACCCTAAGGCAAAGATTTATTCATATAAAGGAGCAGGGCATATATTTGCTAGCAATGGTGTTTTAAATTTAGGAAAAATTAGAATTGCAACAGGTGGGACAACTGAAAGCAATGATAAAGCAGAAAGTGAATCAAGAAAAACTATTGATGCTTTCTTAAAAGAAAACCATAAATAAAAAAATGCTTGGATATTTAAGGACGGTAGAAAATTAAAATCTATCGTCTTTTTTTAATACAAGAAAGGAGTTTTATATGAAAAAATTAGAACAAATAAGACAAGAATCAAAGGAAATAAAAGATAAAATAGATGATACAGAAGAAAGATTAAGGCAACTAAAAAATCAAGAAAAGAAGATGTTAAAACAAGACATAGTGAAAAAAAGAAAAGAAAGAACTCATAGGCTAATAACAAGAGGAGCAATCTTATAAAGCCTTATAGAAAATGCAGAAGAAATATCAGATGAAGAAATAAAAATCTACTAGAAGAAGCAACAAAGACAAAAGAATTTAAAGAAACACTAAAAATAATGAGAGAAAATTAAGAAAAATAAAATAAACAAATCTTTTTATTAAGAATAACAATAGCAGGACTTGTAATAATGCCATTGCAATAGCTATGGCTTGTGAAGATAATGGTACGAGTTTCGTATTCATTAATATGAAATTTAAAGACCAATTAAAATAATATTACTGATTGTTATTCAATTATCAGTTAAAAATTATGTTGTTTTTATAGTTTTGTTATATTTACCTCTTATAATAGAATCATCAAAGGAGGAAATTATGTCCGAAAAAGTACTTGAAATAAAAAATTTATGTAAATCTTATGGTAAAAGAAAGATTATAAATGATCTGAATATGACTGTGTTTAAAGGAGATGTTTATGGTTTTCTTGGAGCAAATGGAGAGGGGAAAACAACTACTATTAGAATGATTACATCATTAATTAGGTCTGATTCTGGAGAAATTTTAATAAATGAAAAATCTGTAATAAAAAATAGAGATCAAGCAATTA
>NZ_JAMXSM010000048.1:0-7216 GCF_026131665.1 Anaerococcus sp. NML200574
TTTCAGAAGAAAAAGTTGGTTGTCATCTGGTTAACCAAAGGTTGTCAAGTGGTCAACCCAGTATAGATAAGGGTAGATTAGATAAGGTTAGTATAGATAAGGGGAGAGAAGAACAGTCCACCCCCATCTTTTATGGAGAATTCAAAAATGTAAGGTTAAGCAAAGAAGAATACCATAAGCTAAAGGATAAGCTACAAAGTCATACAGATACAATGATTGAAAAGCTATCAAGATATATCAAAAGCTCTGGGAAATACTATAAAGACCATTATGTAACAATCCTTAATTGGTATGAAGAAGATAAAGACAAACTAATACAAAAAGGTTTAAATAAAAAAATGAACTATGATGTAGGAGAATCTTTGTAGATAAAAAGAGGTGGAAAGCCACTATTAAAGACTTTAAGTCTAAAAAGGTATAAAAGTATGCCAGAGATAATAAAAAGATAAATATGACACTTAAAAGGCGATTAGAAAATTAAAAATCTAATCGCCTTTTTTATTGAAACAAACAGGAGGAAAAATATATGCACGAAAATAAAAATGAACATAATACAGGAACAAAGACTATAAAAAAGATTGGAAAAGTAACTTATGAGGTTATTGTCCATTTTAATGAAAATGCGACTGAAACTATGCAAGATAAATTGAAAAGGATAATGCTTAGAGAAATGGAGCGAGAAAAACATCAAAAAGCGATAAAAAATGATTAAAAAGTCCTTGACAAGTTGTTACAGGAAAAACTGCCAAGTCAATTCTAATATCTTGTGGAGCAAGACTTGCACCTTTTGATATAAGAGAGCTTAGAGAACTAATGAGTGAAGATGAACTAGAACTTGATAAAATTGGAGATAGGAAAACTGCCTTGTTCGTAATAATATCAGATACAGATGATACCTTTAACTTTGTAGTTTCAATAATGTATTCTCAACTATTTAATCTTCTATGTGATAAGGCAGATGATGTGTATGGTGGAAGACTTCCAGTTCATGTTAGGTGTCTACTTGATGAGTTTGCAAATATAGGATTAATTCCTAAATTTGAAAAATTGATTGCAACAATTCGTTCAAGAGAAATATCGGCAAGCATAATACTGCAAGCACAATCTCAATTAAAAGCAATCTATAAAGACCATGCAGATACAATAGTTGGTAACTGTGACTCTACACTCTTTCTAGGAGGAAAAGAAAAAACAACGGTAAAAGAATTATCTGAAACCTTAGGAAAAGAAACCATAGACCTATATAACACATCAGAAACAAGATCTAACCAAAAATCTTTTGGGCTAAATTACCAAAAAACTGGGAAGGAACTTATGAGCCAAGATGAAATAACTGTAATGGATGGTGGTAAGTGTATTTATTAGTTAAGAGGAGTAAGACCTTTCTTGTCTGATAAGTTTGATATTACAAAACATAAGAATTATAAGTTGTTGGAAGATTATGATAAGAAGAACTTGTTTGATGTGGAAGAGTATTTAACAAATAGAGATAAGGTAAAGTTAAAATCAAGTTATAAAATAAATAGGTTAAACATCTGATTTTACGGAGAAAGCAAAATGTGTGAAAATAGAAAATCATCTTTAATTATATTAAATATAAATGGGGAGCAGTTTATTCTGGAAAGTGATACAGAACTCACAAGGGATAAGAAAAATTATATTGAAGCAATATGTGAGACAATGTACGATGAAAGTAATGAATGGTACGAAGATATATATGATATGTCCCCATATGATATAGCTGAGCTATTTGAAAAAACAGTAAAGGACCAAGTAGGAATAACTGTTACATTTAAAGCGATAGACCTTGAAGTATCAATTTTAGAAGACTAGAAATAAGGTATTAATGAGCGATAGAAATTAAAAACTCTATCGTCTTTTTTTATACTCAAAATTAGAAGGTTAAAACTTGGATAAGAATAGTTTATCACATACCAAATGGAGATGTAAATACCATATAGTTTTTGCACCAAAATATAGAAGACAAGTAATATATAGACAACTAAGAAAAGATATAGGCAGTATACTTCGAGAATTATGTTCAAGAAAAGGAATAAACATAATAGAAGCAGAGCTATGTCCAGATCATGTACACATGCTGGTAGAAATATCACCAAAATATTCTGTATCACAAATAATGGGATATTTGAAAGGGAAAAGTTCATTAATAATATTTGATAGACATGCCAACCTAAAATATAAATATGGAAACAGACATTTTTGGTGTAGAGGATATTATGTAGATACAGTGGGAAGAAATGAAAAGAAAATAAAAGAATATATACAAAATCAATTAAGAGAAGATTATTACACTGACCAAATAAGTATAAAGGAATATTATGACCCGTTTACGGGAAAGTCAGTAAATAAGAACAAATAAAAAAACTGCTTAAGCAGTAGTTGGGATAGTGGTGCATGTGACAGAATACTCGACAGCCCCAATAGGGGCGTGCCGGTATTCGCGCCTTATAGGCGCTGTGCAAACTACCAGCTAAGCTGGTAGTTTTGATTATAGTAGTTGATGTAAGTATTTTTTGCTATAGTAAAAATATAGGCCTTAATATTTCTAGTATTTTCTATTTTCTTACTATTATTTATGACTTTTAGAAAAGTTTCGCTTGTTATATCCTGGGCTACGTCCTTATTTTTACTCAAAGAGAGCAAAAATCTATAAACATCTTCAAAGTATATTCTATATATTTTTTCGATATCCATTTTGCCCTCCTCACTCTTTATGATATAATAATATTATCAAATATTAAAGGAGATGCCATGAGAAATAAAGAACTTTATGAAAGGATATTTTTACGAACAACAATTATTATTTTAACCATATTATTTTTATTATTCCTTGCACCAGCCCTATTAAATGCCCTCATGCCCATAATACTAGCTCTAGTAATCGTGGGATTATTGGCACCATCTATAAGAAAGATTGACCATATCCTGCCAATCAAACACAAGGCGGTATCCTACCTGCTTGGTACAATCCTGCTCTTGCTTCTATTATTTTTCTTGGTATGGTTTGTTCAGTTTATAGTAAATCAAGTCTCTGGCTTGGTAGGTAATATCATTAGCAATTGGGATAAGATTGTATCTTCTGTAAATACTTGGATCAATGATGCCAATTCACAGATTAACCTCATGCCAGACTATGTATCAAACACAATAAGGTCTGGACTTAAGTCTTTGTATGAATGGTTGGGTAGCTTACAAAAAAACGCAATCAATATTACCTTTGGCTTTACCCAAGCTTTTATAAATACCTCCAATGAAATAATATTTTTTGTGATTACTTTTGTAGTTGCATTTTATATAATACTTGGCGATATGCAAAATGTTTATGATAAATACCATCTATTGATACCAGAAAAGTCAAAGAATAACCTTTCTTTGATAAGGGCTGTCTTTAAGAATTCAACCTGGAATTATATAAAATCCCAACTAAAACTAGCCTTTCTGTGCACAATAATAATGGCGATTTTCCTGTTTTTCATAGGCCAACAATACTTCATGCCAATAGCCCTAATATTAGGATTTGTAGACCTACTTCCTATGATTGGTCCTATAATAGTCCTCTTGCCATGGTCAATAATAGAACTACTTATCTTTGATAATACCATAAAATCCTTAGGACTATTGATTGTATTGACAGCTTGGACTGGGCTTAGACAAGTCATAGCTCCAAAGGTAATAGGAAGTTCTGCAGATATACACCCAATTCTATCAGTTATAGCTCTTTATGCTGGACTTAAACTTTTTGGAGTGATGGGAGCCATATTGTTGCCAGTTGTATTTATATTTATTGTAGGAATTTATAGGTCTGGAATAATTGATAATTGGATTTATGATTATAAACTATTTTTTAAATATATTAGTGATACATTAAACATTGGAAAAAGAAAACTGGATATTCCAGATGAAGAAAATTAAAAATTAAGTATAGTGTTCTTAGTGATAACAATTATCAGTAAGGAGATATTATGGATAAATTTCAAGTTAAGATTTTGGATATAAAAGAAGAATACAAGTATGTATGGACATATACCTTAGAAAAACCCGATGATTTAAATTGGGATGAGGGTTCTAGCTTTCATCTGGCTCTACCAGGTTACGATGAGACAGGAGAGGTAAATAAAAAACTAATTCATCACTTAAGTATAAACACACTTACAAGTGAGGGGAATATTAGATTTACTACAAAAATTCCTATAAGAAAATCACCTTTTAAGAAGACTTTATCGATTCTTAAGATTGGAGATACAGTAACAATTTTTAAGCTAAAATCTCACATGTCCTTAAAAAGAGAAAATAGACCGCTTGTTGCCCTTTCTCAAGGTCTTGCAATGTCAACTATTAGGCCACTTATAAAAAGATTTGAAGAAGATAACACAGATATTCCAGAATTCATAAGTGTAAATGTAAATACCAAGGATACTCATCTTTACGAAAGTGATTTTGAAAATATTGACGGATCACTTTTAGTCAAATATTGGCTAGATAGTAGAAGCGACTATCTTGAGAAAATAAAAGAGCTTGCTAATGATAGGTCAGACTCATATTTTTATGTGGTTGGTAGCGAAAATTTCTTGTTGGATACTCTATTTGTTTTATTAGAAGAAGGAATAAGTGAACAAGCCATTGTTATCGATAAGGATAAGGAAAAAAGAGATATCTTTTTACAAAGCTTAGAAAATTATAATATTATATACTAAAAATTGATGGCATTGCCATCTTTTTTTATATAAAGGAGAAAAAATGGAAAAAGTTGGATGCTACATACATATTCCTTTTTGTCAAAAAAAGTGCTATTACTGTGATTTTTGTGCATATATGAATGTAGAAAATAGGGTTGAACCCTATATAAAAAATTTAATAAAGGAAATTAAGCTCTACCAAGAAAGACTAAATATAGAAATAGATACTATTCACATAGGTGGGGGTACTCCTTCTTATGTAGATGCAAAATATATTGAAGAAATAGTAAATGAAATAAAGAAATTTAAGATAGAGAAAATAAAAGAATTTACCATAGAATGTAATCCAAACTCTATATCTAAGGAAAAACTAGCAATCTATAAGGATATTGGTATCAATAGGATTTCTCTTGGTGTCCAATCTTTTGATGATGAAGTCTTAAAAGAAATTGGCAGAAATCATACAGCGGATATTGCCCTAAAAGATATAGATATGATCAGGGATGCTGGCTTTGACAACTTATCCTTTGACCTCATGCTCAATCTTCCAAGGCAAACTTATAAGTCTGTTAAAAATGAACTAGCTATGGTAAAAAAGATTTCTCCTGAACACATATCATGGTATTCTCTTATTCTAGAAGAAGGATCAAGATTTTATGCTTTAGATAAAAAAGGGCAAGCTAGACCTGATGGAAGATGACCTAGAGGTAGTTATATTTTCATATCTTGTTGATAGCTTAGATAAATTGGGACTTAAAAGATATGAGATATCCAATTTTGCGAAAGCTAGTAAGGAGTCTATCCATAACAAGAAATACTGGAATATAGATGACTATATAGCCTTTGGCCTAGGAGCTTCGGGATTTTTATCTAATAAGAGATATACCAACACTAGAAATTTTGTAAAATATGACAAGGCTATTAGAGAAGCTAGGTATCCTATCGTTTTTGAAGAATTTATAGATAAGGATGAAAGAGAGAAAGAATATATTATATTTAAACTTAGGGAGAGCGAGGGAATAAATCTAAGAGAATTTAAGAAGAAATTTGCCTGTGATTTCCTAGTTAAATATCAAGATGTGATAGAAAAATTCAAGGACCAAGATTTTTATAAGCTTGATGATAATTTCTATTTTACTAAAAAAGGAATGAGTCTTTCCAATGAATTCTATATTGAAATCATTTAAACTTTAGTGAATTATATTTTCCTAAGTGGGTAAATATCATATAGAACATAGAAGGAGATTATATTATGGAAATTAAAAAAGTTACTGTTGCAGGCGGTGGAGTTTTGGGAGCTCAAATTGCCTATGCCGCTGCCTTTCATGGTTTTGACGTTACTATATGGGGAAGAAGCGAAGGTTCGATTGAAAGAGCTAAGCCAAGGATTAACAAGGTATATGAGACTTATACGAAAGAATTGGAACTTGCACCAAGATACATCGGAGCAGAATTCCCAAACTATCCTAGGTCATTTTTTGATGATGTTAAGGATATAAATTTAGAAAAGATCGAAGAGTTAAAGAAAAATAACGAAAAAGCCTACAAAGATTTAAAATATACAGTCGACTTAGAAGAGGCCTTTGCTGATGCTGATTTAGTTATAGAGGCTATAGCAGAGAAAGTTAATGAGAAAAGGGCCTTTTATGAGAAGATTAAAGATATCTTAAAGGATGATGCAATACTTGCTTCAAACTCTTCAACTTTTATGCCATCAATGCTTAAGGACTTCACTGGAAATAAAGAAAGATTCCTTCACTTACACTTCGCAAACAATATCCATAGACAAAATCTTGCAGAAGTTATGGGTCATGACACTACAAGTAAGGAAGTGATATATACTGTAGCTCAATTTGCAAGAGATATAGGAATGTATCCAGCTATTATAAAAAAAGAGAATCCTGGCTATATCTTAAACTCAATACTCGTTCCTCTTTTAGATGCAGCTCTTGCTCTTTACGGAGATGATATTGCAGAGCCAAAAGATATAGATATGGACTGGAAGATTGGATCAGGTTCACCAAAGGGGCCTTTCGAGATGATCGATATCATAGGAATTACTACCGTAATTAATGTTACAAGCACTAGGGAAGATGCTAAAGATCCATCATCTCCTATGGGCAAGGCTCTAAAGAAACTTAAAGAAAGGGAAGCCAAGGGACTTAAGGGAATTGAGACAGGAGAAGGCTTCTACAAATACAGATAAATTAATAATGCTTCTGAGCTTAAGTCTTGGGAGCATTTTTATTGTCCACTTAAGTGAGTTGAGCGAACGAAAGAGAGCGAAACAATAAACCACCTGCTATGCAGGTGGAGGGATTAAGCTTTAGCTTCAAGCACCAAGAAAACCTCCTTAAAGTATAATTGTGATAGTCACATGCACAATTAAACAAGACCAGCTATCAAATGTCAAGAGAAAATAAAAAATAATTAATCTTGTAATTTATGGCACATCAAATAAGCCTAAAAATTAGGCTTAGAAAAACTAAATAACAACTAAATATTCGGTATGTAAGTTT
>NZ_JAMXSM010000049.1:0-6254 GCF_026131665.1 Anaerococcus sp. NML200574
TTAACATTTTTGCTATTTTGCTTCTTTTTGTTTCTGTTCTTTTTCTTGGCATTAAAAATCCTCCTGATTAGTTTTTTCTTACCCTAATCAGGAGGTCTCTATACACAAAATTTTACACAGTCTCAAAAAATCAGTATATTATCTTGATAAATCGCCCTTTTCTATAGAAAAGGGCCACCATCAATCTATAATATATTTGTATTGTAAGAAATTGAGCTACAACTTTTTGGGGGTACCATAGGGGCCTCTGCCGCCCCCTTAGCGTTCCCCCTTATTACGAAGATTCAATAATAAATAATCATAATTTAATAAAAGATAAAATAACGAAGAATTAAACTAAATAATAATATTATCTTGGATAATAAAACCCCCAATAATAACATATTATTTTATTGTAAAACAATCATCCAATTTTATTGTAAAACAAAACCCAAGCAATCCAATAAGCTCTTAGCCCAATCTTCTTCAGAATGGGTGTCTCCGCTTATTATTCTTAATTTTATATTATCTATTGGAATCCCTGCCTTTATTAGGAGGTCATAATATTTTATCGATGAATCTATATAGGCTTGGCTTATTTTTCTTTCCCCACTCTCTTCTGTGCCTACTTTGATGTAGATTTTTTGGTTGGATTTTAGTCTTGTATCTTTAAAGTAATTTTCAAATTCATCCTTAAAGGCGAAACTTGCTAGGGAGAATATGCCTAAGTTTCCTATTTTGGCTTGGTATTTTTTGCCTATAAAGGCTGATATATTGGCTCCGGCTGATGAGCCAATCATTGATGTAAATTTCTTACTTTTTTTAGTCCTATATTTCTGGTCTATGATGGGCTTTAAGGTATTTAAAATGAAATCTGCATAAGCATCCCCTTCTGGCCTTTCTATTTTTAAGTCTGCTAGGCTTTGATCAAGGGGCCAAGGACTATATTCTGCCATCCTTGCTGGGCTATTGTCTATAGCTACTCCTATGAATTCTTTAAGATTTTTATTCTCCATGATTGTTTCTATGAGCCCCCAAGATCTGCCTGAATAGGATTCATTGTCAAAGAAAATATTTTGCCCATCGTGAAAGTAGACTACCGGATATTTTCTAGATTTATTTTGATTGTAAGAATAGGGCAAGATTACCCTTATCCTTCTTTTATCTTTTTTATAATCCATTTCTAGGTAATATTCTTCAAGAATATTTTCCCTTTTTATATTAGACATGGCTTTTCCTTTCTTTTTATTTCTATAATTATATAATTTTATAAATATATATCAATAAAAAAGTCCCCTTGGTTATTTATATATAAAAAATCCAGCCTATTTTAAGCCAGGCTGGATTTTTCTTAATCATGTATAGTTGTTTGTATATATCTATATGATTTCGAGTGAAAATAAGGCCCTTAATCGTGATGGTGATGGTGTGTATAGGCCCACTTGTCATGTTCTGTAAATATTATTCCTTGGGTCTTGTTGTATAAGATTATTCCATAAGCCTCAAAAGCTTCATCATGATCATTGTCTTCTTCATCATGATCTTGGTGATTATGATCATGGTCCTCATGACCTTCTTCCTCATGAAGCTCTTCCATAATTTCCTTATACTGGTTATTTTCTAAAAGATAAGCATCAAGTGGGGCTCCCTTTAGGTAGAGAATGTATTCATCATCTACTCCCAAGCCATTTGCAAAGTCTACCCAGGATTGGTATTTGATTTCCGCATCTGGCCCCTTTTGATTATTTATTGAAAAATCGGATAACTTTAGCTTATAGATTCCCTTTTCTATAGTATCTACTATTTTAAATTTACCAGAAAAAATAGACTTATGAATCTCAGACCTATTATAGGTCTTCTGACTTTCTGTCTTTAGTCCAAAATCTTGACCATCCAAGTCAGAATTAGATAAAAAATCTCCATCGAAGTCGCCCTTGTCATAAAAATTGAGCGAGCTATAGGCGTGAGGATTTGAAAATGAATCTTTTAGATTTTTGCCATCAAGAAAGTTAAGGACTTGTTCATTTAAGGATTTAGCTTGGCTTATTTGTTTTTTAGAATTTTCTATTTCATAGCCTTTGCCTGCACATCCTACTAATATCAGGCAAAGCCCTAACAAAAATATTTTTTTCATATATATCCTTCATTATCAGTTATTAAAATATTTTACTCTTTTTTAAGCCTATATTAAATTTAAAAAGACCCATTTAAGGGCCTTACTTAAATAAATTTAAATGTTTCTGATAGCTCTTTGCGGTTGGTGTGGTTAGCAAGTGGTTTGCCATCACCATTGGCATAGCCTAAATCTATTAGGCAGACTATTTGCTCATTTTCTGGTAAATCTAGGGCCTTGGCAAGCTCATCTGGATCAAAGAAATTAATCCAACAAGAATCAACCCCTTCATAAGCCGCAGCTAAAACCATGTGGGTTGCTACAATTGTAGCATCTTCTACACCAGAATCATACTTATCGCCAGGATATGTATAAATATTATCCTTACCGAAGGCAACAACAAGCACAGTAGGTGCCCCATAACGGCATGGTGTATGCTCATCTATGATAGCAAGGGCCTTCTTAGATTCTGCCACATATATTCTTTGAGGTTGGTTATTTTTAGCAGTAGGTGCAAGGCGACCAGCCTCGAGTACTCTCTCCAAATCATCCCTATCTAAGGCAAGACTAGCAAAATTCTTGCATGAATAACGCTCTTTAACTAAATCAATAAATTCCATAAAAACTCCCTTCTATCTATATTTACCCAAAAATTGTAAAAATAAAATAAAGCTGCTTAGTTAAGGTGAAAAGTAAGCACTTCTTTTGAAATGCTTGGTGGGGCTTTATAGACTTGTCCTTGCGAATCGAAGATGAGCAATGGAAAGTCTTATGCAGAGCTATAGACATGTACTAACGAGCAAAGCGGGTTATGGAATGTCTTATGCAGAGCTATTTGGGGCTTTTGTGGCGAAAAAGCAGGGCACTTAAACATCCATTTATAGACATATCCTGATAAGCTTGAAAAGCGAATCATGGAATGTCTTATGCAAGGCTATTTTGGATGTTTAAGGAGAAAAAATAGTGCGATAGTACGGAAAGCTTACAAAGTAAGCGATTTTCTCAAGCCCGAAAGAGGTCCTCAATGAGCCGGACGGGCTGTCCTCTACGATCCGGACGGGCTTGTTACCGATAGGTCCGCTCCAAATTTCCCAAAAAAATAAGCACTTCTTTAGAAATGCTTGGTGGGGCTTCAGGGACTTGTCTTGGTGAATCCAAAAGATAAGCCATGGAAAGTCTTATGCCGTAGCCAGGGACTCGAACCGTCTCACACGCCGACGGGCTATCCACCTGGTAAACACCCCTTGATTTTGGGTGTTTGCCCCGAAATCTAGCGCGATAGCTCGGATAAGCTTGCGAAGCAAACGGGATGTCGTCAGGTTATGAGCCCTCAATGAGCCGGGCAGGCTTGTTACCGGTAGGTCCGCTCCCAAATTTCCCAAAAAAATAAGCACTTCTTTAGAAATGCTTGGTGGGGCTTCAGGGACTCGAACCCTGGACCTACCGGTTATGAGCCGGGCGCTCTAACCGACTGAGCTAAAGCCCCATATAACTGGTATCCTATGAAATTTATGGTGGACCTGAGTAGACTCGAACTACCGACCTCACGCTTATCAGGCGTGCGCTCTAACCACCTGAGCTACAGGTCCACAAATATAAAGATTTCTCGCTTCGCTCGACCATTCTGCCTCTGCACCAGACCTACAATCCATTTATTTCAGAAATGGTGTTAGGACTTCGCATGGAGGGTCCTTTATGAGCCGAACGGGCTGTCCTCATCGAGCCGGACGGGCTTGCTTTTGGCAGGGGAGACAGGATTTGAACCCGCGACATCCGGTTTTGGAGACCGACGTTCTGCCAGCTGAACTACTCCCCTAAATCCTTTCATTAAAAGCTAAAACTTCTAAAAAATAAAGCCTTGGGCTTTTATAAGCCCCATGACTTAGGATTTAGTCATATTAGCTTATTTGGTGCCCAGAGGCGGAATCGAACCACCGACACGGGGATTTTCAGTCCCCTGCTCTACCGACTGAGCTATCTGGGCATATTTGGCGGAGAAGGAGGGATTTGAACCCTCGCATCCCTTTTGAAAGGATCTACTCCCTTAGCAGGGGAGCCTCTTTAGCCACTTGAGTACTTCTCCTGGCGGAGAGGAAGGGATTCGAACCCTTGTGAGCCGAAAGACTCTAACGGTTTTCAAGACCGCCCCGTTATGACCGCTTCGGTACCTCTCCTTATTTTATAATAAAAGTATTCAAATGGCTTGCCTTTAATATCCTTTAGGGATATAAAATTAAATCGTTGATAAAAATCAACGAGTTGGCCTTAAGCCTACTTCTCTCCTGCTCACTTATGTAAAGTGAGCTAGGTGGAAGTTATTGGTGACCCATCGGAGATTCGAACTCCGGACACCCTGATTAAAAGTCAGGTGCTCTACCGGCTGAGCTAATGGATCATATGGCTGGGATAGCAGGACTCGAACCTACGCATACCAGAGTCAAAGTCTGGTGCCTTACCGACTTGGCTATATCCCAACAGTCACGTACTAATATAGTATAACACATCTTTGACGTTTTTGCAAGTTTTTTTTATAATTTCTTACATATGTAAGATTTGGCGCGCCTTCCAGGATTCGAACCTGGGACACACGGATTAGAAGTCCGTTGCTCTATCCAGCTGAGCTAAAGGCGCATAATCATCCTGCATGGCATTAGTAGTTGCCGCTATTAGATTTATTTATCTTTTAGTGGAGCGGGTGAAGGGAATCGAACCCTCGCAACCAGCTTGGAAGGCTGGGGCTCTACCACTGAGCTACACCCGCAAGGTTGGTGGGGATGAGCGGATTCGAACCACTGAAAGCTAAGCTAACGGATTTACAGTCCGTCCCATTTGGCCAACTCTGGAACATCCCCACAATTATAATATTTTTATATAAAACTTACTGGAGCTGATGATAGGACTTGAACCTACAACCTATTGATTACAAATCAATTGCTCTGCCAATTGAGCTACATCAGCACATTGGATCACTATTGCAATCCAAATGGCGACCTGGATGGGATTCGAACCCACGACCTCCGCCGTGACAGGGCGGCATTCTAACCAGCTGAACTACCAGGCCTCATCAACATTTTATTATAGGATAACAAAATGTAATGAGTAATATTTTATTACTTCTGGTGGAAGTAACAGGGCTCGAACCTGTGACCCCCTGCTTGTAAGGCAGATGCTCTCCCAACTGAGCTATACTTCCAAAAACAGAACATTTTGTAAGTCCTCGGACTTCGTCCTGCGGTATTTCGCGCCTGTAGGGCGCGCCTCCTCCAAGAGCCGGAGTGGCTTGCTTTTGGTGACCCCACCGGGATTCGAACCCGGGATACCACCGTGAAAGGGTGGTGTCTTAACCGCTTGACCATGGGGCCTTAATTTAAACATTAATTCAAGTATTTAATTCTATTTTGTTCACACTATACGAGCGGTAACCAGACCTACCAGCCAATTGTTTCACAATTGGGGTTAGGGGCTTCGAACCGCTTGACCATGGGGCCTCATTCATCTTTTTTATGTATTGGTTGCGGGAGCAGGATTTGAACCTACGACCTCCGGGTTATGAGCCCGACGAGCTACCAGACTGCTCTATCCCGCGATAATTCGCATTAGATATGGTAATCTAATTGCTTGCAACTGTACATTTATTTAACTGTTAGCTTCTCTAAGCTATTGGTGCCGAGAATCGGAATCGAACCGATACGGTGTTTAACCACCGCAGGATTTTAAGTCCTGTGCGTCTGCCAGTTCCGCCACCCCGGCACATATTAAGTTAAAAGCGGCTTCGGCTTCAAACTAATAAAAGTTTGTTGGCGCTCAGGGTGGGACTCGAACCCACAACCTACCGGTTAACAGCCGGGTGCTCCACCATTGAGCTACCTAAGCATGACATGATAATATAATAGCATGTTTTTTTGATTTTGTCAATACTTATTATGAAATTTACAGTTAGTACAAACTAGCCAAATAGGCTAGTTGTATTAAACTGTTTGGCGACTTCCTACTCTACCACCCAGTTGCCCAGGCAGTACCATCGGCGTTATGAGACTTAACTTCTGTGTTCGGTATGGGAACAGGTGTATCTCTCATGCAATCATCACCATATTTTTTGAACCATCTTTCTCGCTTCGCTCGACCATTTCATGGAGAGTCCTCCATAAGCCGGACGGGCTTG
>NZ_JAMXSM010000050.1:0-4473 GCF_026131665.1 Anaerococcus sp. NML200574
TAACGTAGTCAGCGTGGCCTGGAGCGTCGATGTGTGCGTAGTGTCTTTTTTCTGTTTCGTATTCTACTACTGATGTGTTGATTGTGATTCCACGTTCTCTTTCTTCTGGAGCTTTATCGATGTGTTCGTAATCGATGTATTCACCTGTACCATATTTTTTGTTTAGGGCTTGAGTGATTGCTGCTGTTGTTGTTGTTTTACCGTGGTCTACGTGGCCGATTGTACCAATATTAATATGTGGTTTGCTTCTTTCAAATGTTTGTTTACTCATTTTTCTCTCCTATATTAATTATTTATTAATTACTTCATCTCTTACTGATGCTGGAACTTCAGCATAGTGGTCAAAGCCCATTGAGTAGGTTGCTCTACCTTGGGTCTTACTTCTTAGGTCTGTAGCATATCCGAACATTTCTGATAGTGGGATGAAGGCATCTAGTACGTGGATTCCGTCTTTTGGATTCATGCCGTCTATCTTTCCTCTTCTTGATGATACATCACCCATTACATCTCCAAGATACTCGTCTGGAGTAGTAATTTCAACTTTTTCGATTGGTTCTAGTAGGACTGGGCCTGCTTTTTGTACTGCATTCTTAAATCCGATTGATCCTGCTACGTGGAAGGCTACTTCTGATGAGTCGACTTCGTGGTAAGATCCGTCAAATAGGGTTACATGAACGTCTACCATTGGGTAACCGCCAAGTACACCTGCTGCTGCAGCTTCTCTAACACCTTCTTCAACTGGTCTGATGTATTCTTTTGGAACTGCACCACCAACGATTTTAGATTCGAATGTGATTCCTGATCCTTCTTCGCCTGGTTCAACCTTAAGCATGACATCACCGTATTGTCCAGAACCACCTGATTGTCTTACAAACTTACCTTGAGCTTCTGCTTCTTTGGTGATTGATTCTCTGTAAGCTACTTGTGGGTTACCGATGTTTGCTTCTACTTTGAATTCTCTTAGAAGTCTGTCTACGATGATTTCAAGGTGAAGCTCGCCCATACCTGAGATGATTGTTTGTCCGGTTTCTTCATCTGATTTTGTTTGGAAGGTTGGATCTTCTTCTGCAAGTTTTTGAAGACCGATGATCATCTTATCTTGAGATGCTCTTGTCTTTGGCTCTATAGCTACTGAGATTACTGGATCTGGGAATTCCATTTGTTCTAGGATAATTTGATTATCTTGGTCACATAGGGAGTCCCCTGTTGTTGTATCTTTTAGACCTAATAGAGCTACGATATCGCCAGCATAACCTTTTTCGATCTCTTCTTGCTTATTAGAGTGCATTTGCATGATACGTCCAACTCTTTCTCTCTTGCCTTTTGTTGCGTTGTAGATATATGAGCCAGATTCTATTGTACCTGAGTAGATTCTAACATAGATTAATTTACCTACGTATGGATCTGTTACTACCTTAAATGCAAGAGCAGCTGTAGGTTCATCATCTCCTGGGTGTCTTTCTAGAACTTTTTCTGGATCTTTAGGATCAACACCTTCGATTGATGGAACGTCTACTGGGCTTGGCATGTAGTCTATAATTGCATCTAGTAGTGGTTGTACTCCCTTGTTTTTGTAGGCTGAACCTAGTAGACATGGGAATATTTTTTGTGCTATAGTTGCTTTTCTGATGGCTGATTTGATTTCATCTTCAGTTACTTCTTCACCTTCTAGGTATTTCATCATGATTGTATCATCAACTTCTGATAATTCTTCAAGAAGGTTGTTTCTGTATTCTTCAGCTTGATCTTTTAATTCAGCTGGGATTTCAGAATATTTTGGATGAGCTCCAAGGTCTTCAGATGAATATGTGACTGCTTGCATAGTTACAAGGTCTACAGCACCTTCAAAAGATTGTTCGCTTCCTATAGGAATTTCTAATGGAACTGCATTTGCTTTTAGTTTATCTTTTATTGTATCTACTGCCATGAAGAAGTCTGCACCTGTAGCATCCATTTTGTTAATGAAACAAATTCTTGGGATGTTGTACTTGTCAGCTTGTCTCCATACAGTTTCAGATTGTGGTTCTACACCACTTTTAGCATCGAATAGGGCTACTGCTGAGTCTAGTACTCTTAGTGATCTTTCAACCTCTACAGTAAAGTCAACGTGGCCTGGTGTATCGATAATATTAATTCTATGGTTCTTCCAAAATGCTGTTGTTGCAGCAGATCCTATTGTGATACCACGTTCTTTTTCTTGGTCCATGGAATCCATTACTGCTGTTCCATCGTGGGTATCTCCGATTTTATAAATTTTACCAGTGTAGTATAGGATTCTTTCTGTACAAGTAGTTTTACCTGCATCTATGTGGGCCATAATTCCTATATTTCTGGTATCTTTAAGTGCAACCTGTCTAGGCATCTATCCCCCTAACTAATATCTAAAGTGCGCGAAAGCCTTATTAGCTTCTGCTGCCCTATGCATCTCTTCTTTTCTCTTAACTGCGGCACCCGCATTGTTTGATGCATCGATAATTTCTTTAGAAAGTCTTTCAACCATTGTTCTTTCACCTCTAGCACGAGAGAAATTTACTAACCATCTTAGGGCTAGTGTTTGTCTTCTTTCTGGTCTAACTTCCATTGGTACTTGGTAGTTTGCACCACCGATTCTTCTTGCCTTAACTTCTAGAGTAGGCATTATATTTTCCATAGCTTGTTGGAACACTTCTAAAGCGTTTGTTCCAGTAGTTTCTTCAACTTTATCAAAAGCTTCATAAACTATTTTTGTAGCAAGGCCTTTTTTACCATCTAGCATAACATTGTTGATAAGTTTTGTTACAACTCTGTCGTTATACTTGGCATCAGGCATTACCTCTCTTTTTGGTATATGTCCTTTTCTTGACACTTTTCTTCCCTCCTTTACCAATTATGTGTAATATCTTGAGTACTCGATCTTAATCGTAAAGTGCGTGACATACCTTTATATTAATAGGCACATTATGCACTTACCTTAACTAATTACTAGCCTCTTTTTGCTCCGTATTTAGATCTACCTTGTTTTCTTCCGTCAACACCTGCTGTATCAAGTGTACCTCTGATGATGTGGTATCTAACACCTGGAAGGTCTTTTACCCTACCACCTCTGATTAGTACAACACTGTGTTCTTGAAGGTTGTGTCCAATTCCTGGAATGTAAGAAAGTACTTCAGCTCCGTTTGTAAGTCTTACTCTGGCAATTTTTCTTAAAGCTGAGTTAGGCTTTTTAGGTGTTACTGTTCTAACTGATGTACAAACCCCACGTTTTTGTGGTGATTGGTTAGGAGTCATTCTACTCTTAAGAGTATTGAAGTTGTAACCTAAAGCTGGAGTATCTGATTTTGATTTCTCGCTCTTTCTACCTTTTCTAACAAGTTGATTAATTGTTGGCATAATGCACCTCCTTTTCTTTTAAAATCTAATAAATTGGCAAATCCTGCCAATCCTTAACTATCTTACACGCTTACTTACTCATTGTCAAGTAATTTGCTTATATCTATATAAATTTTCTATAAAAAAACAAATATGGAAACATTTTTTCCCAATCTTTATTTAGCTCATCTATTTTCTATTAAAATTATCAAAAAATTTTTAATAAATTTATAAAAATAAAAATATTTTGGGTATAATTAGAATGTAAGATATATTATCTGAAACTTGACTTAAGCATTGTTTATACCTTGCTTATAGGTCAATATAAATTATTAGGAGGAAATTAATTATGGATATTACATTTGCGGGAGATAAGGTTACACTTGTTGGAAAAGAAGTAAAAGTTGGCGATGAAGCAGTTAACTTTACAGCTACAAAGGCTGACCTTTCTGATTTTAACCTTGATGAACTAAAGGGAAAAGTAGTTATAATTTCGGCTGCTCCATCACTTGATACTAGCGTTTGTGCCTTCCAAGCTCAAAGATTTAATAAAGAAGCAAGCGATCTTTCTGATGATGTGGCTATAGTGAATATAACAGTAGACCTACCATTTGCTCAAAAAAGATTCTGCGACGCTTATGAAATAGGCAATACAATAACAGTTTCAGACTATAAGAATAGAGAATTTGGTGAAAAATATGGCTTCTTAATCGATGAGCTTAAGCTTCTTACAAGAGGTATCATAATAATCGATAAAGATGGTAAGGTAGCCTATGTAGAATATGTTCCAGAAGTAACTCACGAAGTAAACTTTGATGCTGCTTTAGAAAAAGTTAAAGAATTAATCTAAGTATTTAAATTTTAAGCTTGGGATAGTTTGTTATTTTTACAAGCTTACCTTAACTTTCTCATATGAAATAGTAGTTAACTTAATTACTTTTTAAAACAAATATAAATCTATTATTATAAAAGATATAAAAGGTGATGAATAGAATCTCTGAACTGACCCCCAAAAGTTAGACTAAAAAACTAACTAAAGGAGGTCAGTTTTTAAATGGCAAAATATAGTACAGAATTTAAAATGAAAGTAGTAAAGGAATATTTAGAATCAAGTATCTCATATAA
>NZ_JAMXSM010000051.1:0-4449 GCF_026131665.1 Anaerococcus sp. NML200574
TATATGAGATACTTGATTCTAAATATTCCTTTACTACTTTCATTTTAAATTCTGTACTATATTTTGCCATTTAAAAACTGACCTCCTTTAGTTAGTTTTTTAGTCTAACTTTTGGGGGTCAGTTCACATATTGCTCGCCTTTTTTATAAGGATTTTAGCATGTCCACATAATTTGGCATGGAGTAATTTTCTCTTGATATTAATTTTTCTAGGCAGTCTGAGATTTCTCTTATCTTCTCTGCTAGGCTCCTGGTCTGATTTTGCAAATAAAAAGCCTTGTCTTCTCTATCTTTTATAGATTCAGATTTTTTTAAGATATTTATAATTTTCTCGCTATAATCAAGAAGTTCTCCTACTTCTTCATTAATCTTATTAGCCCTTGCCTTAAGCTTATCATTGTCCACAAAGGCCAGGTAATCCCTGATTTCCTTGATTTCCCTCATGGCTGATGGGAGGATTTCTTGCTGGATCATATTATTTAAAATCTCTAGCTGGGAAGAGAAGAAATTGATCACCTCTTCAAATTCAACATTAATTATAGATTCAATTTCCTTGCTTGTAAAGATTCCCGCTCTTTCAAATATATCGTAGGCCCCATCTTCCTTTGCAGCCTTTAGGGCTTCTAGAAAACTTGGATAATTATCAAGACCACGGTCACTAGCTTCTTTTTTCCATTCTTCTGAATAGCCATCACCCTGGAATAAAATCCTCTTATTGGCTTCATAGATTTCCCTGATTATGGCATAAGCCTCTTCTTTTCGCCATTTTTCATCGGCCTTTTCTAGCCTATCAGCGATTTTCTTTAAAGATTCTGCCATGGCAATATTTAAGACTGTATTTAAGTCTGCTGCAGATTTAGATGAGCCAAGCATCCTAAATTCAAATTTATTGCCGGTAAAGGCTATTGGCGATGTCCTATTTCTGTCTGATGAGTCAGTTTTTAGCTCGCCCAGGTGAGGGATTTTAACCTTGTTAGATGGAACTTGTCCTTCCAAGTCTCCCCTAGCTATGGCCTTTAGGATTTCTTCTAAATCAAGTCCCACAAAGACAGAAAGTATGGCTGGTGGGGCCTCATCGCCTCCTAGCCTGTAGTCGTTGGTGACAGATGATGAAGCTATCCTAATTAGCTTTTGGCCCTTATTGCATACTTCAATCATGGCAGCCAAAAACAAGAGGAAGGTCATGTTGTTTTTTGGGTCCTTGCCTGGTGAAAATAAGTTTTTACCATAATTTGTGGCAAGGGAATAATTGTTGTGCTTGCCTGATCCTGCCATATTTTTAAAAGGTTTTTCCTTAAGAAGGCAAACCAAGTCGTGCTTGAGGGCAGTTTTTTCCAAAATATACATCAAAAGCTGGTTATTATCCACAGAAATATTTGCATTTTCAAACATTATCGCTATCTCAAATTGGTTTGGACCCACCTCATTGTGCTCTGCTTCCATGTAGATTCCTAGGTCATAAAGCTGTTTATTGACATCTTCATAAAAATCATTGACCCTCTGAGGAATAGCACCCAAATAATGGGAAACCAGCTCTTTTTCAACCATCGGCTCAGATCCAATTAGGGTCATGCCCGAATATTCGAGGTCAATTCTCTTGTCAAAATATTTCTTATCTATAAGATAAAATTCCTGTTCAAGACCAAGCTTCGCCTTGACCCTATAGGTTGTTTCATCTTTCAAAAAAAGATTGCAAATCCTAGCGGCTTCACTGCTTACCATGTTCATTGACTCTATTAGAGGTAGCTTCTTATCTAATTTCTCCCCATAAAATGAAACGAAGACTGATGGTATGTAGAGGACCTTGTCTAAGATAAAGGAATTAGCTGTCAAATCCCAATATGTATAGCCCCTGGCTTCAAAAGTTGAACGCATTCCACCGGATGGAAAGGATGAAGCATCAGGCTCTCCCTTAATTAGTTCCTTACCCGAAAACCTATAGATAGGATTATGCTTATCATCCCTGCTCAAAAAGGCGGTTTTCTTTGTTGCAGTCTTGCCATTTAGGGGCTGAAACCAATGTGTGTAGGATGTAGCACCCTTAGAAATAGCCCAGGCCTTCATGGCATGAGCGATAGAATCAGCTGTCTCTCTGTCTAGGTTTGCATTTCCTCTTGCTGCCTCTTTCCATTTTAGGTAAACTGGATAAGGCACATTTTCCTTCATAGTCTTCTTATCAAAGGCCATATTTCCAAACTTTTCCAAAATATTACTCCCTAATTTTCTTTAGCAAATTTACTTTTTCATTATACCTGCGTAAAGAAAAATTATAAATGGACCTAAATAATTATTCTTAGTAAGATTTCACAAATAAAAAAATCATAGCTTATGACCTCATCACAAGCTATGATTTTTTAATTTTAGTAAATTGGGTTTTTTTGGTTGTAGCCTCTACATACCTTATTTACGTTTTTGATTGTAATATTTCTTGCTACAAAATATCCAAGTCCACATATCCATGAACCAAGAAGTAGCCATAATATCACGCTTGCTCCATTTTCTTGAATATGGTAGCCATATCTATGACCGTTTGCTGCAGTTCTATTTGCTAGGGCATAATCCCAATAAATACTATAAATACCACAAGTTAGGATTGTTAAAATTAGATATTTTAATACACCACTAGTGTGTTCTCCATCTCCTGCGCAAGCAATATTTACATCTCTTGATACTGTGTGGACAAAATATAGACTATATAATCCGCAAGTAATTAAATTTAATAGTAAGAATAATATCAATGATCTTCTTTCTGGTAGCATTCCGTGAAAATCTCCTGAATCTCCTGTATATTTAAAGGCATCTGAATCTTGGTAAGCTCCATTTGCTCCGCTTTTTGCCTTAGCGGCTCCATCAGCATCCTTAGCAAATTTTGAGCTTATCTTTCCTATTTCAGTCATAAATAGACCAAAGGCAGCCATTATTTCTGATTTTAAAAACTCTGTGTCGCTTAATTTGTTAAAATATCCATCTTCATAGATTACATCACCAGCAGACATAGCTACTAGGTATATTAAAACTGGTGCCCCAATAGCTAAGAGTATTAGAATCACACTTACAATTGGCCTAAAGAAGAAATCATAATAGGTTACCTTTCTTATTATTAGGTCAATTATCCTTACTATAATCATAAATGCACCACTTATGACTGTAAGGTTAAAAAGGTCTTGGTTATCAGTTTTGTTCCACTGTCTAGCAACTGTATATAAACCATATCCAAAAAATACTACAGAAACTAAAGAAAGAAGGTTGGCCAATAGGTTAAATGCCATTGAAAATAAAAATCCTAACATTAGAAAATACCTCCTATAGTAAATATAACTAACCTAAGTAGGTCAATTGCAAAAAGAATTGCACAAACAGAAGCTGCTCCAAGGCCTGTTAGGGCAATGATTTTCACAAGGCCACTTGGCTTTATCTCGATGCTTGCTTCATTAGATGCGTCTTTTTCCATATCTTTCATGCTTTTAAAGATAGGCTCATTGTCTACCATATTTTCATCATTGGAAAATCCATCTATTGCATCACTGCTAGCTTTTTCTTCAAATAAATTATTAGCTGGCTTAACTTCAACATCTTCCTTGATATCCTCAACTGTTTGATTGAGAGTTTCTTCAGCCTTTTGGGCAGTTTCTTTTACTGTTTCTTTTACTTCTTGAGCAGTATCTTCAATATTTTCCTTGGCTGTATCAAGAGATTCTTCTACAGATTCCTTGACTTTTTCAGCCTTTTCTCCTAGATCTTTGCCTACTTCTTCTAATCTTTCAGCAGCCTCTTGCTTTTTCTCGTCAAATTTTTCTGAAAATTCTTCTTTTTTCTCATCAAGATTTAATTCGACTTTTTCGCTTGCTGGTTGAATTTTTTCTTGGTCAACTGGGCTACCGCATTGGGCACAGAAATTAGCGCCTGGCTTTAGCTCAGCCCCACAATTTTTACAGAACATCTCAACTCCTTTTTATTTTTTAATAAGATTCTCATAAGCCTTATAAATTATCGAATCCCTAGGCCTACATACTACTATATCATCGCTAGGATCAGCCATCCTTATAAAATAAACAGCAAATACTAAGATAAGTCCCAAAATGATGGCAATTTTCTTAAACCTATCTGATAGTTTCCCCCTAAATATATAAGCCACTAAGACAATGGCTGGCAGAGGAAAAAGTGGATGGTAAACAAAGGCCAAAGAAGGCTTAAGCCTAAGTAGGGAAAAGTAAGCCCTCGTCATACCACAGCTTGGACATGAAATCCCTGTCAGCGCCTTGATTGGGCAGGTAAAACCAAGTGCAAAAAGCAATGCGTAAAAAATTATAATTGCTAATATAAAGGGTCTGTAAATAATTTTGTGTATCAACCTAAATCCTGACATTAGGGTAAGGGTTGATACATTTTTTATGTATCAATGTTTGTCCATTCCTATAGGAATGGAGCTTTTCTTAATTTTACACAACTT
>NZ_JAMXSM010000052.1:0-4447 GCF_026131665.1 Anaerococcus sp. NML200574
ATATTCTTATAGTTATTTGTCCTATGAACATACATCTTGCTCCCGCAATCTGCACAATACATCAATCCTGTGAGTGGGTGATATTCGCCCCAACCGTCAGGATACCTTTTTACATTTCCTCTTATCCTTTGCACATTATCAAAGGTTTCTTGGTCTATGATTGCTTCGTGAGTATTTTCAAAGATGAGCCATTTATCTTCGGATACATATTTACTTTTCTTATCCTTGAAATGCTTTCTTGTTTTAAAGTTAACTGTATGCCCTAAGTATTCTTTTTTCTTTAAGATACTAGCAATTGTGGAACTACACCAACGATAAGGATATTCAAAGTTTTTACTTTGATGTAATCCATATCCCATTTTTTGCTGATGATAAGCGGGTATATCTATCTTATCTGCTTCCAGTATCTTTGCTATTTTGTATGGTCCTGCTCCGTCCATTGTAAGATTAAATATTCGTCTTACTATCTGTGCTGCCTTTTCATCTACAATCCACTTATCTTTGTCTTTTTCATCTTTGATGTAGCCATAAGGTGGAGTGCTTGCCGTATGCTTTCCGCTTTCTCCTTTTGATCTAAATGTAGATTGTATTTTTCTTGAAGTATCTCTTGCATACCATTCATTCATAATATTTCTAAAAGGGGTAAAATCATCTTCTCTGTAAAAGCTGTCTACATTGTCATTGATAGCAATCAGTCTTACGCCCTTTTGTCTTAATATCTCCATACATTGACCAACTTTGAGATAATCTCTGCCGAGTCTACTCATATCCTTTACGATGATACAACCGATATTTCCAGTATTTACTCCATTCATCATTTCCATAAAGCCTGGTCTATCAAACTGTGTCCCGCTTATTCCGTCATCTGTAAAATGGATGATGTTGGTTAAATTATTCTTACTTGCATATTCTTCAAGGATTTTCTTTTGATTGACGATTGAATTGCTTTCTCCTTGAAGTTCATCATCACGACTTAATCTCTCATAGAGTGCTGTTATCTTTTCATAATTCCTCATTTTTCCCCCTTTCTCTTAATTTCTTAAATAAAAAAGAATTAAGAAGTACATATTTCACTAAAATAGTGATTAAGTGTTCTCCTTAATTCTATTACTCCTGCTGCCAGCTTATATTTCTTGTATTGCTTAACTGCAAAATGACTTGGATCTTTCTTTTCAAGAGCTTCAAAAAGCCTATCAATTGGGTTCATATAGGTTTCGTCATCTTCTCTAACCTCACTTGCGTCAATCATATCTAAGAGTGTTTTAAAATTCTTTTCTTCTTCAGGTGCTTCATAATAAATATACCCAATAAGAGCAGTGTAATATAACTTTTCAGCCTTTACCCAAAAATCTTCTCCTGCCTTTTCTCCATCTCCCTTGGTGTTAGCAATTATGGTTTGGACAAGCTTTAAAATATCTTTTTCACTTCTCAAGTATGCAAAGGGATTGTATTTCATAGATTTTTTAAAGTTTATTGTGTTTAATATCTTTATGTCGTAACCATTTTCATAAAGCATTTTTCCACATTCTAACACAAGTGTGCCTTTAGGGTCTGTTACTACATAGGAAGAATGCATTTGCATTAGATTTGGCTTTACATAAAATCTCGTTTTACCTGATCCAGAACCACCTATTACTAATACATTTTTATTTCTGGCATATTTAGGGTTTTTAGGTCTTGAGTTCATTGTTAGTCTTTCGGTATTAGTTATGAGAACATTGTTTTCAAACTTAGGGTCAATATATGGAGCAATATCCTTACTTTCTCCCCATCTTGCAGATCCATATTCCTTGCCTTGCCTATATTTCTTTTTGTTTTTACCTTTGCTGTAAACAATTAACTTAACAAGACCAGCAACTGAAATACCTACTAACAAGTCCCTTGGATTAAGGCTTGGTATATAAGATAAAGTTCCTATATCAGAAATTCCCACCATTATTTTATCAATAATATCTCCTCCTACATAAGAATTGATGTGCTTAGAAAAGATATTTCCAATGTAGAAGAATGATAGATAGGGAATGTTTGATAATATAAATTTCTTTGGGTTGTCTATTTTAATTAGGTTTTTAATATCAGAAAGAATGGCTTCTAATATCTTATTCATCGTAGAAACCTTCACTATCTAATAAAATTAGTAGGTAGTGTCTTCCCTTTGGTGTTATTAATGTTTGTATTCCTACAAGTGTACCTAGTGGATCAATCCATTCTTTTACTTCAAAATATCCCTTGTTCTTATCTGCATAAGGTAAGAGTTTCTTTTTCTTATCTCTGTAAATTAATCCCTTATCCATTAGAAAACTTATAAATTGATTTTGTGGTATTCCTAACTCTTTGGCAGTATTTCTAAAGTTTGTAAGTAGGTTATAATCTACTAATTTGTCATAATAATCTGCCTTTGGTCTTAATTCTTCAATTTCTTCTTCTCTTTCAGCAATAATTCTATTGGCTACAAGAATTGCATCTGCAAGTAGATCTTCATTAGTTTTCTTTTCTTGCCCTACTATATATCCTCCGTTTTTTCTAATACTTGGTAAGACTTCTCTAGTTACCCAAGCTTTGAATATTTTTGCTTGTGGTAGTTTTGATGAGAGGATAAGTGAATACAATCCTGATTCGTTAATTATTGAAATATTCTGTATTCCTCCAGGGGTGTTCCATTTCGTTACACCCTTATCTTCTTCGTCTACATGGTCATAAATAGCTTTTCTGGGATTGACATATCCTAGCATAGTTGCTACTTCATTTGCTATAAAGAAAAACTCACCATCTTTTTCAATAACAGTGAGTTTCCCAAAATTCTTATTTTCAAATGTTTTTAGATTACTTATCATAAGCTTTGCTCCTTATGTTTATTTTTAACTTTATCTTTACTAATGGTGTCCTTAGCCATATCTTTAAACTTATTTATAGTCTTCGTTATTGAATCTTTTCTATCGGCCTTTTTTTCAGAAGCCTTAACTGCTTTTTTAAAGGCGTGTTCCATTACTTTTATATCCTTAGATTGAAAAAACACAGAGTGGTTACCAGTTTCCTTATCTTTCATAACAGAAAACTTCACTCCGTGTTTGTTTAAAATTTTCTTTAATTCTTTTAACTCAGGATCTTTTAGATTAATTTCTTCTAACTGTCCCTTTTTAACCATATCTTTTAGTTTTACTTCTTCTCCATTATTTTTTATTACATTTTTCAAGCCTCCTTGATCTTCTATTTGCTTGTGAACTTTCTTTAAGGCATCAAGAATTGCTTTACTTGTTGCTTTTGCAAGCCTTACTTCAAGGTTAAGACTCGACCTAGATACTTCTTCATTAATCATCTATTCCACCTCCATATAAAAGTAACTCTTTGTATTTTCTTAACTTCTCTTGATGGATTTTTCTTCTAAAATCTTCTCCCGTAACTTTAACTGGTATTGTCATTTCAAGTATTCTTGAATATATTCTCTGATACTCAAGGTCAATGTTTGGATTTTGAATAATTTCCAATGATAAGTTTGTAGTAAAAATTGTCGGCCTACCCTTTAAGTATCTTGAGTTTATAATGTTATATACCTGTTCTCTTGCATAAGATGTATCCCTTTCAATTCCAAGGTCATCTAAAATTAACAACGGAATGTTTGATAGGTTATCTATAATTTCATTTGAATCTAGCTTAAATGCAGATTTTTGTATTTGATTTATAACCTGAGATAAATTCATAATCTTAACTTTAACTTGTTCTCTTTCAATTAATTCATTTGCAATAGAACAAGCAAAGTAAGTTTTTCCACTGCCAACATCTCCATAAAATAAAAGTCCAACATTGTCTTCCTTCATTTGTTCAAAACTTTTAGCATAATTGTAAGCAACCTTGTAAGCTTGACCTTTTTCATTTAAGAATCTCTCAAAATTATATTGGTGTTGGAGTGGCGATGAGAAACAATCTCTTTTTAGCGATGATATTTTCATTAGTCTTTCTCTTTCTTCATTTTCCTTATCTCTTTTTATTTCACATTCACATTTAATTCTGGGAATAAACTTTGTAAAGCCAAGGTCAAGTAATTCTCCATCGACTCTTTTATCACATACCTTACAATAAATATGTCCATTTCTTTCAATATCATTTTCTCTTAATACAAAATCTTTTAAGTTCTTCATAAACTCTCTCCTATATCGTAATTCATTTTCCTTGTTGTATTATCATTAATGTTTTTTGCCTGATCATTAAGATACCAATTGATTATCGTTGCCTTGTAATCTTGATACACTCTGTTATTTGCTTTCATATATGACGACAACCTATCAATGTAGTCACTAATTCTACTTCCTAACTCATTTGTTAAGTCCTTGTATTCTTCATCAGTCAAAAATATGTTTTTATATATTCCATAAGGCTTTTGTCCCTTACTAAAATCATTCTTTCTTAACTCATTATTACTAATATTGTTATAGTTACCTTCCGATTTTCG
>NZ_JAMXSM010000053.1:0-3917 GCF_026131665.1 Anaerococcus sp. NML200574
CATGGATCCTTAGGTTACTTGCCACCAGTTAAATATAGACATTTAAGATTAAATAGATATTATTAGTTAATCTTAAATTAGTACGTTCGATTTTAGATTGTACAAATAGGTGTTGACAATCCAATTCCATGGAGGCCGCTCCATGAGCCGCGGGGGCTTGTCTCTAACTATTAAAATGCCTAGCTGGCAAAGTTATTATCTCATTTATCTCTTTTGGAAGTTTAATGTCTCTTGTGAGGGCTGCAAAGCTTATGGCATCCTTGCCATATTTTTTCCTGATTTCATAAAGGGCCTTGTCGCAGGATTCGCTTTTAAAATACTTCTCATGGTCTAAAAACATATCTAATTGGCTGCCAGATTCCTCTTTCATCAGCCTTATGGCCCTGATTCCCACAGCCCTGACTGGCGTATCCCAGTCGTATTTTTCCATAAAAAGCTCGTGAGCCTCTTTGGCAAGGATTATGGAAGATTGGGTGTTTAAGGGCAATTCTTTCTGGAAGGTCTGGGAAAATAAGTCCTTATTTCTGACAAAGACTTCCACCCCACCAGCCTCAAGACCGGCTTGCCTTAGCCTTCTTGATACCGAAAAGCTCAGCTCTTGGAGGACATTTTTAACCTCGCCATTATTTATTAGATCACTCCTGCAGGTAGAGGAATTGCCAATAGTTTTAATTATATCCCTGTGGTTGATATCTACTACAGGACGGGCATCCTTGCCATTGGCATAGGTCCAAAGATAGACCCCATTTACCCCGAGCAAGTTTTCTAAAAAGCTTACAGGAGCATTGGCAAGCTCTCCTAATGTGTAAATTCCAATGCGATTAAGCTTAGTCTTAGTCGCCCTTCCTATGCCGACCATCTCCTCGACAGCTAGTGGCCACACAAGGTCCTTCCAATTATCCTCGCTAATAGTAGTGATGGCATCAGGCTTTTTCATATCTGATCCAAGCTTGGCAAAAATCTTGCAAAAAGACACGCCAATGCTTACGGTAAGACCCACTTCCTCCTTCATCCTCCTAGAAATCTCCCTAGCTATATCAAGACCTGACCCAAAAAGCTTGGTAGAGCCAGATACATCTATAAAACACTCATCAAGGCCAAAAGACTCCACCTGATTTGTATAATCATAATAAATCTTCTTGGCCATCTTTGAGTGCTTAAGATACTGGTCATATTGAGGAGGAACCAGGATTAGGTCCCTGCATTTGGTAAGGGCCTGCCAAATAGGCTCGCCAGTCTTAACCCCCATCTCCTTAGCCTTCTGACTTTTGGCAAGGATGATACCATTTCTATTTTTAGGATTGCCAGCCACAGCCATAGCCTTGCCCTTAAGGGCAGGATTAAGCTTAGCCTCTATAGAAGCATAGCAGGCATTCATATCTGAATGTAGGATAATTCTTTTCATAACAACTCCTCTTGAATTTCATAGACTATTAATGTATAATTAAGACAATAAATGACTTAAGATAATTATAGGACAATAAGAGTCCTTTGTCAAGCATAGAATAAAAACATTAGACTCTAAGAGTCTAGAAGGAGAGAGAAAATGAGTTTCGCCACCAAATTAAAAAAGCTAAGAGAAGAAAAAAGACTAACCCAACAAGAGCTAGCAGACATGGTAGATGTCTCCCTAAAGACCATCTCCAGATATGAACTAGGCTTGTCCAAGCCTAGATATAGAAAGACCTACGACCTACTAGCAAAGTCCCTAGACACTAGCCACGACTACCTAGTCACCGATGAAGAGGACTTCGTCCTCACAGCCCGTGAAAACTACGGCCTAAAGGCTGGCGTCGAAGCAAGAGAGCTGGTAGACGGAGTAGTAGGACTCATGGCAGGAGGAGAAATCCCAGAAGAAGACAAAAAAGCCATCCTAGATGCAATCTCAGAAGCCTACTATATAGCTAGACAAGAAAACAAAAAGCACGGTAGACTAAAGGATAAATAATGACCTACTCATACGATCAAATCTATGAGGATACCCTTGACCTAATCAAAAAACATGACAGCAGAAATCCCAAAGAAATCCTAAAAGAGCGTGGAGTCCACCTCATAGCCTTCAAAAGTGACACCAAACTTCTAGGCATGTACAAAATCATCAAAAACTCCCGCTTCGTCTTCTACAACCCAAACGTAGACTACAGGATCTTAAACATGGTCTTTGCTCACGAGCTAGGCCATGACATCTACCACCAGGCCTACGCAGCAGAAGGCATGGTAGAATACCAAATCTTTGACATAAACAACGAAATGGAGCTAGAAGCAAATATCTTCGCAGCCCATCTTCTCCTAGATGAGAAAAACCTCCTAGAAGATGTCAAAGAAGGCTACACCTACAACGAGCTAGCAAGCATGTACGATGTCAACGTCAACCTCATGATCTTCAAACTCAACGAAATGCACAGGATGGGTATGCCCATCAGAAAAGAAAACCCGACCAGTGCCGATTTTTTCAGAAATATAGACGGCAAAGACCTAAAAAACATGGAGTGCTGCTAATGGCCAAAAGAATAGTCGACCTAGTCAAAGACCTAATCCTAGATAAAAAAGACATAAAAAAAGCCATCGACATGACAGCAGGTACAGGCAAAGACAGCAAATTCATCCTAGAAAACACACAAGTAGAAAACCTCACAGCCTTTGACATCCAAAAGCAAGCCGAAGAAGAAACAAGGGCCCTAATAGGAGAAGATAAAAGATTCACCTTCATTCTAGCAAGCCATGAGAAAATAGATAAATATATAAAAGACCCTGTAGACCTTATAATCTACAACCTAGGCTATTTGCCAGGAGCAGACAAAAACATAACAACAAAGGCAGAAACTACCCTAAAAAGCCTAGAAAAGGCCCTAAAGCTTATAAAAAAAGACGGCCGCATAATACTAACAATCTACCCAGGCCACCCAGCCGGAAGAAAAGAAAGCCAAAGCCTAGAAAGCTACCTAGAAAGCCTAGACAATAAGACCTACTCCATCCTAAAAATAACCTACACCAACAGACCCAACAACCCACCCTACATCCTAGTAATAGAAAAAGAAAAATAGCCAAAAGCAGTAAAAACACTGACTATTGGCTATTTTTTTGTGGGAAAATAAACAAATACAGGAAACTACGCCCCATTTATGAAACAAATAGTTAGAAGGCATGGTTAGTAGAAAGAGAGTCGAGCAAGCGAGGATTGAAGGAAGCTTTTTATAAAAAAGCTTCCCACTACTTCCCTTGCTTCGACCAACGTGGAGAAGCCTATTAGTACCACTTAGGTGATCTTTTTTACTATGGGTGAAGCACAGGTTTATTTTCACAAGCCTTCGGATATAATAACATCTCGTTCTAGAGTTTGTGCTAGGATTTTAGTTTTCGTAATAGGTCTCTCGACTTCGCTCGAGACAAGGGTCACGCCCCTCCGGCGCATATCTATGCCTAACCCCATTTGTGAAGCAAATGGTTGGTAGGCTTGATGCCGTAGCTGAGGAGTCCCGCGAAGCGGTTCGCAGCGAAGCGAGAAAGAAAATCCCCCGCGGCTCATGTCTATGCTTGTCCCAAATTACGAAGTGATTTGATGGAAAGCTTGATGCCGTAGCTGAGCGGCCTCCATGCGAAGACCTAACCCCATTCATAGAATGGATGGTGGTAGGTCTGATGCAGAGCAAAATGGTCGAGCAAAGCGAGATTAATAGAAGCTTTTTGTAAAAAAGCTACCGTCTCCCTTGCTTCGACCGTAGTGGAGAAGCCTATTAGAAATGCTTTGATGTTATTATTTACTATGGGCGAAGCACAGGTTTATTTTCACTGGATTGTCAACACCTATTTGTACAATCTAAAATCGAACGTACTAATTTAAGATTAACTAATAATATCTATTTAATCTTAAATGTCTATATTTAACTGGTGGCAAGTAACCTAAGGATCCATGGATC
>NZ_JAMXSM010000054.1:0-3383 GCF_026131665.1 Anaerococcus sp. NML200574
ATTTAGGAAGACTAGCTTCAAGGAGGTTAACTACGACCTCTATCTATACAATTATTATCCCATAAGAAAGTGGGATAGAGAACAAAATGTAGTATTTATTACTACAACTATAATATACGAGGAGGTTTAAATGGTAAGGATAAGAAGTCCCACAAAACAATTTAATATATTAGACATTTAGCGATTGAAATATAAGTTCAGTCGCTTTTTTAATTGAAATTTTTAGATTAAGGAGAAGAAATCAATGGATAGAGAAATGATAAATATTAATGCAAATTTAGTTAAGGAAGCTGAATTTTCAGAATTTGAAAAGGATGGAGAAAATGTTCAAGTAGCAAATTTTGCTCTTGTTAAAAATTATGGAAAGGGCAAAGAATATACAAATTGCTCAGTATATGGAGAAAAGGTAGAAATTGTAAAAGAATTTGAAAAAGGAGATCTAATCCATGTCTTTGGATATTTCAAAGAAAATAAAAAAGGAGATAAGGTCTACAAGAATTTTATAGTTAAATCACTAAACAAAATAGAAAATAAGAAAGAAAACGAGGAGGAATAATATGGAATTTTTTACAGCTGGAGTTGGAGTTTTAAAGACACTTGTAACTGCAATTGGTGCAGGTTTAGGAGCATGGGGAGTTATTAACTTGATGGAAGGTTATGGTAATGATAACCCTGGTGCTAAATCTCAAGGTATTAAGCAATTTATGGCAAAATAAGGACGGAATAACACAACAAATTCTCTAAAACAAAACATTAAATCAATGCAAGATTGAATGAAATCAATATTCATGCTATAATTAAATAAATCTAATGAAAAGAAAAAGAGGGATATTATGGCACTTAACTATAAACCATTATGGATACAATTAGCAAAAAAAGGATTAAAGAAAACAGATGTAATAGCTATGGCAGGACTAACAACAAATGTTATGGCACAAATGGGCAAGGATAAACCAATTACCTTTAAGAATTTAGAAAGAATATGTAAGGCTCTATCTTGCACTCCTAATGATATTATTAGTTTTGAAGATGAATTTGAAAAAGAGATTTAAATTCTTATAGTTCTTTACACTTGATTTACAAGGGATCAAAGAAAATCTTAATAAAGGTTTCTAAAATTTTATTGAAATAATGTATAATTTGTGATAGCTTACTTACAATTTTAGAATTGTAATCTTTATATAGGGTGTTTTTATATCTTGTCAATGATTTTGTAAATATCTTTTAGATTGAAATCCAAAGTTTTGTGAGTAATTTATTTGAGAATTTACAAAATTTCTTAATACATGACCTGTATGTGTATAATGACATTGACAAGAAGACATCTGTGATTATAGATTTTAAATAACTATATAATTGTAAAAAAGTATAGCACTAATACTAGCAAGAAAATTTATACGAATTTAGTTGACACAACTAAGAAAAATTGCTCCCATTTACGAAATGGTTTATACTTCAAGAGAGGAGGTGAACTAAATTGATGAAAACACTTGGTATGTTAACAATCATCTGCTTAACAGCATCAATTATGATGGTGAATTTTATACTTATTATACCGAAATTTGGCTCGAAGTATTTCGGTGCACCCGATGATATCAAAGTTATGATGAGTAAGTTGCCAGATAAACCGATTTGGGTCAATATATTCGGCGGACTTATCATGATACTTGGATTGCTAACCATTGCAGCCGTCCTAGGCTGGGCAATTGTTGATACAGTAAAATTTAGTTTAACTTTTCAGCAAGCCTTTGTTAGATTTTTAATACTATTTGAAGGATATAAGCTTTTTGATATTATCTTTTTTGATTATCTCATGCTTACCAAGTTAAAATTGCCGACTAAAGTTTACCCAGAGACGGTTGGTGCTAAGGGTTATGATAATTTTGGTTTTAATGGGAAAAGTCAGATTGCAAAAATTATAATCTTCTTTTTCGTGAGCCTAATTTTGGCATATTTACTGACCGTTTTGGTTTAACTAGAAATTCATAACTTATAATGTTCAATTCGACTTCTTGGCTATTTGTTTTAAGGGGCTGTAGCTTAAAAAAACCAATTATCAGAAATAGATATAAGCCATGAACAGTTAGATGAAGATAGGTTAGAGGGAAATATAAGCGAAAGAAACTTCAATCTAATATGTGAGCATATCTTAAAAACAAGACAAGAACCATTCCTATACAAATATCTATACATGCAAATTCATATAAGATAAAGGCGTATAAAAAAATTAGTTTAATCACTGCAATCACAATTTAAATTGTGGTGGTCGCAAGTCAAATTACGAACTTCACTAGGAAGTTTTCCCTTGTATCTTTTGTAATAAATGGAAAATTTGCTATGGGATGAGTATCCAACAGATTGAGCTATTTCTTTTATAGGAAGTTTGGTATTTAAGAGCAGAGTCTCAGCCACATTCATTCTTTTTCTTTGAGTATATTCTGTAATTCTTTGACCATATTTTTCTTTGAATAGATTTTT
Source organism: Anaerococcus sp. NML200574 (assembly GCF_026131665.1). Classification (NCBI taxonomy): domain Bacteria; kingdom Bacillati; phylum Bacillota; class Tissierellia; order Tissierellales; family Peptoniphilaceae; genus Anaerococcus; species Anaerococcus sp. NML200574. Next base: position 2,479 of record NZ_JAMXSM010000054.1, read on the forward strand.
TAATTTAGTCCCGCTCATTGTAGATATTTTTTCAAGAGTTTCTTGGTTCACATTCATGGCGAAATGATCATCTAAGAATCTGGCTACATCTTCAAGTGCTTTATTATCATCAGATTCAATTTTATATTTTTTCCTATTTAAGTAGGTATCTATTACTATACTTACCCATTCATTTGCTTTGGCTTTAAAGAAAAAATCACTGAAATGGGCTTTAAAATTGAGTGGGGCTCTAATAATATAAATAAAAATGGCAGAAGAATTTATCTACTAATAGCCTACATCTTTTATCTTTGTGAGAAAAATATGATAAAAAAGATAAACAAAAAGTTATAACATTCCAGATTGGGATTACATGGAAAGAAATATAGAAAACATAAAATTAAAATGGAATATAGCAAATTATAATATTTAAAACGAAAACGATTAGAAATAAAAATCTAGTCGTTTTTTTATTACAAGAAAGGATATAAGTATGAAAAAATTAGAACAAATAAGACAAGAGTCAAAAGAAATAAAAGATAAAATTGATGATACAGAGGAAAGATTAAGGCAACTAAAAAATCAAGAAAAGAAGATATTAAAACAAGACATAGAAAAAAGAAGAAAAGAAAGAACTCATAGACTTATAACAAGAGGAGCAATCTTAGAAAGCTTTATAGAAAATGCAGAAGAACTAACAGATGAAGAAATAAAAATCCTACTAGAAGAAGGAACAAAGACAAAAGAATTTAAAGAAACACTAAAAATAATGAGAGAAAATTAAGAAAAATAAAATAATAAAATCTCCCTTAGATTTTCTAAGGGCGCAATTATACACCCTAAAGGGTGCTTGCGTGCCTTTAGAGCCAAACCCTTGCAGGGAGCAACAACCATTCGCTTTTTAAAAGTCAAGGGTAAATAAACTC
>NZ_JAMXSM010000055.1:0-3006 GCF_026131665.1 Anaerococcus sp. NML200574
AATAATCTTATCGACGTAAGCTAAAAATATAGTCGATATAATGACAATTACTATAGCTATTAATATAGAAATTGATGTTAAAGATAACAAAAGACTTTTAGGTTCTTTTTCTGGTATTCCTAAGACCAACAAAAATAAAATTGGTATTAGAATGATTGATATGACAAATACTATTAAGTTTTTTTTAAGTGATTTAGATTTCAAATTTATAACCTACTCCCCAAACTGTTAATATATACTTTGGATTCTTTGGATTATCTTCGATTTTTTGGCGGAGTCTGTTTATAGTAACGGTTACAGTATTTAAATCTCCATAACTATCGAAGCCCCAGATTCTCTCATATAGTTGTTCTCGACTAAAAACTTGTTTTGGATTTTTAGATAAAAATACCAAAAGTTCAAATTCATTTCTACTTAAGTCAAGATCCCTACCATTTTTTTCTACCTTATATTCTTTAGTATATATTCTGATATTTTCTATGTCTATTATTTCAAGATTTTCCTTATTGAAAACTTGGCTTCTTCTTAGTTGAGCATTAACTCTTGCAAGTAATTCTCTTGGTCTAAAGGGTTTGGTAATATAATCATCTGCTCCAAGATTAAGTCCCTTTACCTTATCAAATTCATCAATTTTTGCTGACAGAATCAAAATCGGTATTGTAGATTTTATTCTTATATTTTTGCAGATTTCATAACCATTCATACCTGGAAGCATTAAATCTAATATTACTAAGGACGGCTTAAATTCATCAAAAATTTCTATTGCCTTATCACCTTCTGTACAAATTTCTACCTCATATAGCTCTCTTTCTAGATAATCTTTTATTATACTTGCTAAGTCAAGTTCATCTTCTACGATTAAAATTCTACTCATCCTATCCTCTCCTATTTTAATATTTCTACCCTTTTAAAATAGGAAATATTGACAAAATATAAGATTAATATACCTATTAAAGATATTGAAATATACAAGCTAAGTTCAATACCAAATTCCCCTTTGATTAATAGAGATGGTATTTTATAAACATGTCTTACTAAAAATAAATATTTTAATTTTTCAGGACCTATTAAGCTTAGAATATAATATAAAAATCCCATTCCCATAACACTTGAAGCATTTTTTAAAACAAGACCACCATACACAATAATCATAGCTAAACATATTAGTGGCAAAATAATAGAAATTTCACTAAAAAATACACTAACAAAGGCTCTTATTCCCTCTAACTTTACTCCTCCAAGCAAAATAGCTTGCCCATCAGAAATCAAAACTGTTCCATCATTAAGCATTATTTTTCCAACCAAAAAAGATGAAATTATATCAAAAATCACTAAGGCTATTAGCCACATGATTATAGTTAATATTTTTGCTTTTATAAATTTTTTTCGATCTCCATTTACCATTATTGGTAATTTGATAAGACCTTTTTCATACTCTATAGCTGTTAAGTCTGAGGATATATAAATCACAAATAAGACCAAAAACAAAACTGTATCTGGAACTGAAACTAAGGGCAATGACATCCAATTCATATCCGTATGAATAAATTGATTTGCTTTAACTATATGAGAAATTAAAATTATTAGAAAAAATAGATAATAAAATTTATTTTTCCTTTGTTTGTATAACTCAAAATCTATAAACTTTTTCATATCTCACCCTAGTATAAAATATCTTTCTTTTCTAAATAAATATTGCTTATTATTAAAAATAAAGCTAATAATATCCCGCTTGCTATTATTAGAATACTAATTTCATTAGCAGACACATTTTTTATCATTGTAAATTTTTCTCCCATACTTGTATTAAAGAAAAATATAAGACCAACAATAGAAATGATATTTGCTAGACTTACATTTTCTATAAATAATCCTATTGACATACTTAATAATCCGTAGGTAATTGTTGGAAAAAGAATCTTCCCATAAGTTAAGAATGTATAGATTAAATCACTAGCTTTTGTAAATCCTGGTCTTATTAAAGATAAATCACTCATATTTTTAAAATATAGGATTCCAAATAAATAGCACAAAAGAACAAAAATTGTAGTTGCCATTATACAAAATATTATAAAGGCAATTTGTTTGCTGACTAAATTTTTAATTCTTGACGGTTCTTTCAATATGCTCAATTTCATTGTGCCTGCTATTAGGTCCTTAGTTACTAAGGCATTTGCTAAAATTGGTATAAAAAATATTAATATTTGCATATAAATATCTAAAAGGCTTGCAGGAAAAGTATAGAAACTATCAATATTCCAAACGCCTTCTTTTGGATCATACATGGTAATATTCATCCAAATCAAAAGTCCAGCTGACAATAAAAATACATATCCTATCTTTGATTTAATAATTTTCTCTAATTCATTAATAATTAATGCTTTCATTTTTCCCACCTACTTTATCAAAGAACAGTTCTTCAAGATTAGATACATTATTTCCTGAAACTAATTTTTTTACATCACCTTCTATACATAATTTCCCGTCATGTAAAATTCCGACTCTATTGCAAATACCTTCCATTTCATGGAGAAGATGAGATGATATTATAAACGTTTTATTAGAAGTTTTTGCCAAAGATACTATAAGTTCATTTATATCTCTCATTCCATACGGATCTAGTCCATTTGTAGGTTCATCTAAAATTATTAAATCTGGATTGCCTAATAAGGCATTAGCAATGCCAAGTCTTTGTTTCATACCCATGGAGTATGAGGCAAATTTATCTTTGCCTCTATCTTTTAAACCTACTAATTCAAGTAATTTATCAATATCTTTATCACTTGTACCATCAATTAGTTTTGCCATTAATTTTAAATTTTCATATCCAGATAGATTTTCATAAAACTTAGGAGCTTCTACCATAGCACCTATGTTTTTAATTGCTTGATCTCTATTTTTTATTACAGATTTTTCATTTATTAAAATTTCTCCAGAATCAGACCTAATTAATGATGTAATCATTCTAATAGTAGTTGTTTTCCCCTCTCCATTTGCTCCAAGAAA
>NZ_JAMXSM010000056.1:0-2957 GCF_026131665.1 Anaerococcus sp. NML200574
TCCTAGATGAAAAAGGAGAAAAGATTTTAAACAAAAATGGAAAACCTAAAACAAGAAAAGTAGAACTAACAACCTGGAATGATAAAGGCAATGTAGAAAAATGGAGAGAAAATTTTTCAGACCTTTGTAATGAATATCTTGCAAAAAACAAGATAGAAAAAAGAGTAGACCATAGGAGTTTTAAAAGACAAAATTCTGATTATCTACCGACAATCCATTTAGGATCAGCAGCAAGTGCAATGGAAAGAAAGGGAATAGAAACTGACAAGGGAAACTATAATAGAGAAATAAGAAAATATAATAACCTTGTAAAAACAATAAAAGAAGAGATAAAAACATTAAAGGGTTGGATAGGAAATTTATTAGATAACCTAACTACTGCTTATGAAAAATTTAAGGATATAGAAAGAGATAAGGTAATAGACAACCCTAAACTTTTCAATCTAACAAATTATCTATTAACTTATTCAGAAATTCAAAAAGAAAAAAGTAAATATCTAAAAGGATATGCAAAAACTAATAAAGAAAAATATGACTTTAAAAAGCTAACGAGTGTATATAGTTATTTAAGAAAAAATAACATAGAAACCATTGGTCAGTTACAAATAAAAATAGAAACTTTAAAGTCCAATAGTTACAAACTAAATAAAAAAGCAAAGACAATCCATAAAGAAATGGAAGATGTAGAAAAGAAAATTCTATACTATGAAATCTACAAAGCCAAAAAAGGAGTTTATGAAGAATACCAAAAGAAAAACATATTCACAAAAGACACATTCTATAACAAACATAAGAAAGACATAGACCAATATAAGGTAGTAAGCGGGAAATTAAAAAAACTCCTATCAGATAAGGAAAAACTAAGTCCTAAAAAATGGAATGAAGAAAAAAATCTTTTAATGGCAAATCTTGAAGAAATAAATAAAGAAAAAGACAAGATAAAAGATGAATACCAGGAAATTAATCATATAAAATATTCAGTAGATTTTGTAAACAAAGAACTTGGCATAGATTTATCCATAGAAATAGATAAGCTTATAAAACAAGGTGAAAAACCAAGTGTAATAGCACAGATTAAAAAATTCCAAGACCAAGTTATTAAAGATAATGAATTCAGAGAAATGATGAAAAACAAGAAAATGGATCAAGAAAGATAAGACCTGGTAAAAATATCTTATCCAAGCTATAATATGACCAAGAAAATAAAGGCAGATCTAGGAGGTAATAGAGATGAATAAAAGGCAAGAGATAATAGATGAACTCATATAAGCAAATGAAGATGGAACATACAAAACATACAAAAGCACAGAAGAAATAAAAGCGATGAACAATGAAGAAGTGCAGATTATATATTCCAACATGAAAAACTATCTATCAGACAAAAGAACACATATAAACTACTAAAGGTGGAAAGGTATTGTAAGCTATTTAAAATAATAAAAGGTACAAATACCTAAGTAAGCTATAAAAACATTTAAAATAAGCATTCCACCACCAAGAACAATAAAATAAAAACAAGCAAAGGGAAGTATAGAAAAATTAAAACCTATACTTCCCTTTTTTAATTCAAACAAAGGAGATAAAGCATGATAAACGAAGAAATAAGCAAAGAAGCAGGTCAAGCAGCACAAACCATAATAACATACACAATAAAGGCAGCAAAAGAATCAATCAACTTAGATAAAGAAATAAGAAAAAAGATGAATGAAACTTTAGAAAAAGCAAATGGAAACTTAAAAAGTCTTATGGTCGATGAAATAAAAATAAAAGACCTATACAAGAAAGGACAACTAGAAAATATAAGCATAGATCAAAGCGACCTCAAAGACTTAAAAAAAGAACTAAACAAACTTGGAGTAAGCTTTTCAGTAATTAAAAACAAAGAAACCCAAAACTATGAAGTATTCTTCCAAGCCAAAGACATAAAAGTAATGGAATATGCCTTTAAACAAGTCATAGCCAAAGAAAATAAAAAAGAAAAAGAAAGTATCCTAAAACAAATAAAGAAATACAAAGACCTATCCAATAACAAGGATAAGGCAAAAGAAAAAGTCAAAAGGAAAGTAAAAGAAAAAGTAAAACCAAACAAGAAAGATATGACCAGAGAAATCTAAGGGAGTAACGAAAAGTTACACCCTTAGACCCCCATAATAACAAGACTTCCGAAAATCGGAAATCAAGAATTTCGATTATCGAAAATCAAGAAAGGAGCAATAATGAAAAAGAAGAATTTTTCACAGACAAAAGGATAAAAAGACTAAGGAGAATATCGGGAGGAGATACCTACACGATAATCTACCTCAAACTTTTATTACTAAGCCTAAAAGATGAGGGCAAACTCTATTATGAGGGAGTAGAAAGTGATTTTATAAAAGAGTTAGCACTAACCATAGATGAAACAGACTATGATGTAATGGTTACGGTAAATTATTTAATCAATCAAGGCTTATTAGAAGTTTTAACAGAAAATGATGAATACTATTTAACTGAAATACCAAATTTAATCGGATCATAAACAGCCTGGGCAGAGAAAAAAAGAAGATACAGACAAAATAAACAGAGGACATTGTCCTTAATGAGTCCAACCCATGTCCGACAAGAGATAGAGATAGAGAAAGATATAGATATAGATAAAGAGAGAGAGGGAGAGATAGAAAAGATTTAAAATTTTTGGTATAATCACATTAATTAAACTAAATGTATAATGATAAAATGAGCTTGTTTACCGTAAGCTGATTGTGATAAAAAGATTAAAACTCCCACCATTGGTGCAAGAAATAGAATAAAATAAAGAATCAGATTGGAGTGATGAGAATGGATAAAAAAGATCTAGCTATTATAGGAGATAGTGAATATAAAAAATTACTTTTAGATTTAAAGGAAAAAGTTAGACGCAGTCAATTAAAAGCAGCAGTAAAAGTTAATTATGAGTTGCTTGATTTGTATTGGAACTTGGG
>NZ_JAMXSM010000057.1:0-2623 GCF_026131665.1 Anaerococcus sp. NML200574
TTAAATAGCATCCACTTTTTTGTGGACCCCACCTTAGTGGGAAACAATATTTCCAGTCAAGATATAAAGTATTAGTATCCATTAGCTTAATACATTACTGCACTTACACCTTGGACCTATCAAACGTATTTTCTTTACGTACTCTGAGAAATCTTATCTTGAGGTCTGTTTCGTACTTAGATGCTTTCAGTACTTATCGATTCCATACGTAGCTACCCAGCTATGCTCCTGGCGGAACAACTGGTAGACCATTGGTATGTCCATCCCGGTCCTCTCGTACTAGGGACAGATCCTCTCAAATTTCTTACGCCCACGCTGGATAGGGACCGAACTGTCTCACGACGTTCTGAACCCAGCTCGCGTGCCTCTTTAATGGGCGAACAGCCCAACCCTTGGGACCTACTTCAGCCCCAGGATGAGACGAGCCGACATCGAGGTGCCAAACCTCCCCGTCGATGTGGACTCTTGGGGGAGATAAGCCTGTTATCCCCGGGGTAGCTTTTATCCGTTGAGCGATGGCCCTTCCATGCGGTACCACCGGATCACTAAGTCCGTATTTCTACTCTGCGCAACTTGTAGGTTTTGCAGTTAAGCTCGCTTATGCCTTTGTACTCTTCGAATGGTTTCCGTCCATTCTGAGCGAACCTTTGAACGCCTCCGTTACTTTTTAGGAGGCGACCGCCCCAGTCAAACTGCCCAACTGACAATGTCCGATACCCTGATTCAAGGGTTATCGTTAGAACTTTAATATTAGAAGGTTGGTATCCCAAGGGTGACTCCTCACACACTGGCGTGCATGGTTCATAGTCTCCCAACTATCCTGTACATCTAATCTCAAAGTCCAATATCAGCCTACAGTAAAGCTCCACGGGGTCTTTCCGTCCTAGCGTGGGTAAGTCGCATCTTCACGACTACTACAATTTCACCGGATCCTTTGTTGAGACAGTGCCCAAATCGTTACACCTTTCGTGCGGGTCGGAACTTACCCGACAAGGAATTTCGCTACCTTAGGACCGTTATAGTTACGGCCGCCGTTTACTGGGGCTTAAGTTCGAGCCTTCGCTTGCGCTAAGCCTTCGCCTTAACCTTCCAGCACCGGGCAGGTGTCAGCTCCTATACTTCATCTTACGATTTTGCAGAAACTTGTGTTTTTGGTAAACAGTCGCTTGGGCCTGGTTTCTGTGGCCATATCGCTATGGCTCCCCTTCTCCCGAAGTTACGGGGACATTTTGCCGAGTTCCTTAACAAAGGTTCTTCCGCGCGTCTTGGTATTCTCTACCTCCCTACCTGTGTCGGTTTCGGGTACGGGCGCTTTGGTCTGGATAGTGACTTTTCTTGGCAATTTGAAATCGGCTACTTCTCTACTCATGTTTTCGATACCCATCACAGCCTGATTTTAACAATGTGCGGATTTGCCTACACATTAATCTCACTGCTTGGACTGACTTCCATCTGTCAGCTTAGCTTATCCTCTTGCGTCATCACTTCTCTCTTAACGACTTTAAGCGGTACAGGAATCTAAACCTGTTGTCCATCGCCTACGCCTTTCGGCCTTGGCTTAGGTCCCGACTTACCCTGAGGGGACGAGCCTTGCTCAGGAATCCTTAGGGTTTCGACGGGAGAGATTCTCACTCTCCTTCTCGCTACTCATGCCAGCATTCTCACTTGTATTAAGTCCACCTTTGCTTTCGCTTCTGCTTCTTCCCTAATACAACGCTCCTCTACCACTGATAGAGGTATTAAGTATGCTTGTAAGATAGATTTTACTTGACGTTTAATATTTACAGTTACCAGTTAATTTATTGTAGTTTGACTTACGCTTAGGTTTTTAGACCTACCGTTTATCCTTTTTAGGATTTTGGGTGATTTTTGAATCTTTTCTGATTTTTCTTAGTGAGCGTATGTTAGTTTTGATTTTCTACTCTTTTGTTAACTCTGTTATCTTTAATATTTCCATTCAAGTTTAATTATATACCTTACTTGTATACTTAATTCCTCTATCAATCCGAAGCTTCGGTACTGGATTTGAGCCCCGTTCATTTTCGGCGCAACCCCACTTGACCAGTGAGCTATTACGCATTCTTTAAATGCATGGCTGCTTCTAAGCCAACGTCCTGGTTGTCTTAGTAGGATCACATCCTTTTCCACTTAATCCAGATTTTGGGACCTTAGCTGTCGGTCTGGGCTGTTTCCCTTTCGACTTAGAAGCTTATCCCTCTAAGTCTGACTCCTTGACTTGATTTTTTGGCATTCGGAGTTTGATAGGTTTTGGTACGGTAAACCGCCCTAGACCATTCAGTGCTCTACCTCCTTAAATCTTTCGTCAAAGGCTAGCCCTAAAGCTATTTCGAGGAGAACCAGCTATATCCGAGTTCGTTTGGCTTTTCACCCCTAACCACAACTCATCCGATACGTTTTAAACCGTACCCGGTTCGAGCCTCCAGTGAATTTTACTTCACCTTCACTCTGGTCATGGATAGATCACCCGGTTTCGGGTCTATTCTATTCTACTTTTCGCCCTATTCAGACTCGCTTTCGCTTCGACTTCTGATCTTAAATCATTAATCTTGCAGCTTAGAATAACTCGCTGGCCCATTCTACAAAAGGTACGACATCACACTTT
>NZ_JAMXSM010000058.1:0-2552 GCF_026131665.1 Anaerococcus sp. NML200574
AACCATCGGACTGCCTCCAGATTCCCCTGATAAATATTCCGTTACTAGTTTGATTTTAAATTCTTTTGTGTATTTTGGCATACAAAAACCCCTCCATCCGTATTCCGGATTTTGGGGTTCAGGTCAATTAAGAGTCTTGTTTTTTAAGTTTCAGATAAGTTTACTTATCTTCTTCTTCTTTTTTTCTGCTTGCAAGTAGTCCTGCTATTGAGATTCCTGCTAGTCCTACTATTCCGCTTACTGAGCCTACGCCTGTCTTGACGTTTTTGCCTGCTTTATTAGCTTTAGCATTAGGCATCTTTTCTTTTTGAGCTGCTACTTGGAAGATTAGATCTTCAGCATTTATGAAGTTCTTAGAACCGTCAGCATAGATTAGAGTAGCGTTACCCTTATCATCTACTATTACGTCGATTGCTGCTGGATTTGCCTTCTTAACTTTGTCGATTACTTCGTGTTTTTCATCGTCTGTTAAATGCTTCATATCCCTTGCACCAGCTTTAACTTTTATAGCTTTTACTGGATACTTTTCAGCTTCTGTTAGTTTTTTCTTATTATCATCTTCATTAGATGTATTGTCTTTATCGCCTTCATCAGCTTTTGATCCTGGGATAATTATTCCGCCAATATTGCCACCTGACTCATTGCCAGAAGCTTTTTCTTTTATTAGCTTGTCAGCTCCAATCACATCTTTTGATCCATTTGGATATGTGATTGTTGCATTACCCTTTTCATCTACTGTTACCTTTGTTCCTGCTGGGAATTTATCTTTGTTTGCTTCTTTAATCTTTTCAGCAATCTTAGATTTCTCTTCTTCTGTAAGCTTGTCTTTGTTGCCTACTTCAGTATTTCCAGGAATATTTGGACCAATCTTATCAGCATCTCCGCTTGCCTTACCATTTAGTGCTTTTTCTGCATCTTCTAGAGCTTTCTTTGCTTTGTTGACATCGTCTTGACTTGCATTTGGATCTGCTAGTACTTTTTCGGCATCTGCTAATGCTTTGTCGTATGCATCCTTTTTATCTTTGTCTGCATTCTTGTACTTATCTGATGCTTTTGTTGCGTCCTTTTTAGCTACTTCAGCTTCTAGAGGATTCTTATCTACTGAAGTTGCTGCGCCTGCTTTCTTAACAGTTTCTTCTGGTTTTAATTTACCAAGTTCTTTTCCATCTTTATCTTTTACAGTTACTGTTCCGTCTTTACCTACTTCGACTGTTGCACCTTCTGGTAAGTTTGGATTTGCTTTCTTAACTGCATCTTCTACAGCTTTCTTTTCAGGATCTGTTAGGTTAGATGGGTCAGCTACTTTAACTGGTTCTGCTGGAGCTACTACTGTTCCTGCTTTCTTAACAGTTTCTTCTGGTTTTAGTTTACCAATTTCTTTACCATCTTTATCTTTTACTGTTACTGTTCCATCGTCTGCTACTTCGATTGTTGCATCTTTTGGTAGATCTTTGTTTGCATCTTTAACAGCTTTCTTAACAGCTTCTTTTTCGTCATCTGTTAACTTAGATGGATCTTTTACTTCAACTGGGTTAGCTGGGGCTACTACTGTGCCTGCTTTCTTAACAGTTTCTTCTGGTTTTAGTTTACCAATTTCTTTACCATCTTTATCTTTTACTGTTACTGTTCCATCGTCTGCTACTTCGATTGTTGCATCTTTTGGTAGATCTTTGTTTGCATCTTTAACAGCTTTCTTAACAGCTTCTTTTTCGTCATCTGTTAACTTAGATGGATCTTTTACTTCAACTGGGTTAGCTGGGGCTACTACTGCGCCTGCTTTCTTAACAGTTTCTTCTGGTTTTAATTTACCAAGTTCTTTTCCATCTTTATCTTTTACAGTTACTGTTCCGTCTTTACCTACTTCGACTGTTGCACCTTCTGGTAAGTTTGGATTTGCTTTCTTAACTGCGTCTTCTACAGCTTTCTTTTCAGGATCTGTTAGGTTAGATGGGTCAGCTACTTTAACTGGTTCTGCTGGAGCTACTACTGTGCCTGCTTTCTTAACAGTTTCTTCTGGTTTTAATTTACCAATTTCTTTGCCATCTTTATTTGTTACAGTTACTGTTCCGTCATTGCCTACAGTTACTTTCGCATCTGCTGGTAAGTCTGGATTTGCTTTCTTAACTGCTTCTTCTACTTTACCTTTTTCTTCATCAGTTAAGTTAGATGGGTCTTTTACTTCAACTGGTTTTTCTGGAGCTTTTAGAGCTGACTTAACAGTTTCTTTTGCTGGAATTGTTCCAATTTCTTTGCCATCTTTATCTGTTACAGTTACTGTTCCGTCATTGCCTACAGTTACTTTTGCATCTGCTGGTAAGTCTGGATTTGCTTTCTTAACTGCTTCTTCTACTTTACCTTTTTCTTCATCAGTTAAGTTAGATGGGTCTTTTACTTCAACTGGTTTTTCTGGAGCTTTTAGAGCTGCCTTAACAGTTTCTTTTGCTGGAATTGTTCCAATTTCTTTGCCATCTTTATCTGTTACAGTTACTGTTCCGTCATTGCCTACAGTTACTTTTGCATCTGCTGGTAAGTCTGGATTTGCTTTCTTAACT
>NZ_JAMXSM010000059.1:0-2347 GCF_026131665.1 Anaerococcus sp. NML200574
TGGTCGAGTAGGTCGGGGATATTACTATCCCTTTCCCCTCTAAGAACCGTGCATGAGAGTTTCCCCTCACACGGCTCAAGTTTTTATAAGCCCTAATTAAAGAGCCAGCGTGTTTTCTTCATCATTTATATGCAATTTTCTATGACACCAAGGGTGTACTAAAGTTTTAAGGGTAATGTTATTTTGAATTGTTTGATGTACTCTAAAGTCTGTATCAATAGTTATTTTCTCTCCACAAACAGGGCATATTCCATTTTGCGTTTTATACAGTCTATTTATAACTGTACGTCCTTTAAGTTCGTTTCGTATTTTTAACTCTTCTCTTTCTTCAAAGTATATTTGCCAATTTTCATCAAATGGATTTGCTTTAGCTTGTATCTTGGTAAATCTTTTAATATCAGTGTCTGTAGCATATTTAAGACGAAGATAGTATTTCTCGCCATTTTCCATTCTGTCACCAGTTGCTACACTGAAAGTCCAGATTCTATTTCCAATGATATGGAAGTATTTCTTAGCTATCCATTTTCTACCTTTCTTTGGGTGTCTACGAACGCACCAGGTCCACAAGCTTTTATATATTTCATAATCAAGTTTTTCAAAGGCTTTAGATGAAACATTATATTTCTGATAGTTTACCCAACCTATAATGATTGGATTTAATTTTCTAATCAAAATTTCTTGTTTCATTGACGGATTATCTTTTATGATTCGTCTGATTTTATCGACAATAGCCTTGAAGTTCTTATCAGATGGTTTTGTAAGCAACTTATCTTTATACATCCTAATATTAACTCCAAGAAAATCAAAACCGTCATTTATGTGTGTTATGAGTGTCTTTTCCTCTGATAATTCTAAACCTCTTTCAGCCAAGAATTTTACAATGATTGGCTTTACACCATTTTCAAGCAATTCTGTACTTTCCCCTGTAACGATGAAATCATCTGCATATCTAACAAAGTTAACCTTTGGGAAATATGTTTTCTTATTTACTGTTCTTCTATGGTATTTCTCTTTGATTGCTTTTTCTAAACCATCTAATACCATATTGGAGATAATAGGTGATATTGGCGAGCCTTGGGGACTTCCTGTTTCTGTTGGAAATAGTTTTTGTTTTTCTATATATCCACACTCAAGCCATAGTTTTAATAATTTCTTGTTCATTGGGATATTATTTAATATCCATTCATGACTTATATTATCAAAACAACCTTTTATATCTCCCTCAAGTACCCATTTTGCAGATTTCTTTTTATTAAGTGATGTAAAACACTGCTCGATAGCATCTTGTGTACATCTTTTTGCCCTAAATCCATAAGAATTAGGGTCAGCAGTAGTTTCTGCTATGGGTTCAAGTGCAAATTTATATAGGGTTTGCATTGCTCTATCTGTCATTGTAGGAATGCTGAGAGGTCTTTTCTTGCCATTTTTCTTTGGTATATACACTCTTTTAAGAGGCTTAGGTTTATATCCTCTTAAATTTAACTTTTCTATTGCCTTATACTTTGCCTGTGATGTTAGCCATAATTCACCATCAACACCACTTGTTTTCTTGCCTTGGTTTTCAGTTACCCTCTTAATTGCCAAGGCTTTTGCATAAAATGAAGTTGTGAGTAAATGTTGTAAGGATTTTACTTTTCCATATTTACTCATTTTCCACGCTTTCACAATACGCATTTGTAGTTTTTTAACATAGCTTTCTGCTAGAGAAAAGTCTATACTTTCCCAGTTTTTAGCTCTGTTAGTAGTAGCACACATTTTACTGTTCATTTGCTTTCTCCTTTCAAAAATTCTACAAGTTCTCTTGTGATTAAAAACCAAATGGAAGTCTGCACTCTTTCGAGTTAGGGCAAATTTTGAACCCCTATCCATCTCATTACAAGATGGCATTCGCTTTTTCCACTATCCTTTACCTGCACCATTATCAGCATTTCTTACGATTTGCCTTGCCTTTTGGCAACGGTACAGGCTTACCATGTTCCACTTAATTAACATTGATAACTTAGGCTCTACCTCTCTGCCGGTAGTCTTCTTGTCCGTGTAATCCCACTGTGGAAAGGATTATCCGACTACACACCATTTTGGTTCAGGCTTATCAGCAACTTTAGCCTGTTCACCTTAACGACATTTATCAGTAGTTCACATATGTTAGCCATATTATCAAGCCTCGCTCCCTAACCGCCTTGTTGCTGGCAGTTTCGGTATTCCCTCACGGTTCAACCTCAAGTAGGGCTACTTTAATATCGGCTTACCACACCTAAGTGCAGTCGATACTTGGCTCAACTAACGGAATAGTTGGTTTGGTCATTATGCCAAACAGTTAAATTAAGCGACTTCATGTCGCACCCAC
>NZ_JAMXSM010000060.1:0-1605 GCF_026131665.1 Anaerococcus sp. NML200574
TGAACTGACCCCCAAAAGTTAGACTAAAAAACTAACTAAAGGAGGTCAGTTTTTAAATGGCAAAATATAGTACAGAATTTAAAATGAAAGTAGTAAAGGAATATTTAGAATCAAGTATCTCATATAAATCTTTATCAGAAAAATATAAACTTTCTCATCAGGAAATAGTAAGAAGATGGGTAAATGCATACAAATCACAAGGCAATGAAGGACTAAAAGTAAAGAGGGAAAATACACAATACACTTTAGAATTTAAGTTAAATGTAGTAAACTTGTACTTAACAGGAGAAATGTCCTATCAAAGCCTAGCAAATGAATTAAAGATAAACAACCCATCAATAATAGCAAGGTGGGTAATAGACTTTAGAGAAAAAGGCATAGAAGGACTGAAATCTAAAAAGAGAGGAAGACCTTCGAAAATGTCAAAAACCCCAAAAAAATCAAAAGACACTAAAATAGAATCATCAGCACAATTAACCAACGAAGAAGATAATTCCTTAAATGAAGCACAACTAAAAGAAAAAATAAAGAAATTAGAAGAAAAAAACTATTGGCTCCAACTAGAAAATGATGCAATAAAAAAAAAGATAGAATTGTCTCAAATGACAGATACAGAAATAAGACAATTGCTGAAACAATTGAAGTCTTAAGAGACAAATACAAACTAAAAGACTTGTTAAAATACTTTAATATTGCCAAATCAACATACATGTATTGGCAAAAACGATTAAATAAACCAAATAAAGATATAGAAATAGAAAAGAAAATACTTAAGATAAGAAAAGACAATCCAAACTATGGCTACAGAAGAATAACAGCAATATTAAAAAGATCAGGACTGATAATAAACAAAAAGAAAGTACAACGATTAGTTAGAAAGTTAAAACTTCAAGTAAAAAGTTATTCAAGAAAATCCAGAAAATACTCATCCTACAAAGGACAGATAGGAAAAATATCAGACAATAAAATAAAAAGAAATTTTAAAGTAGAAAAACCATATACAAAAATAACAACAGACACAACTGAATTTAAGTATTTAGAAAAAGATAAAACAGGAACCTACCAAATAAAGAAACTCTATCTAAACCCATACTTAGATATGTACAACAGTGAAATACTAAGCTATGAAATATCAAAATACCCAACAATAGAACCAATATTAAAAGCCCTAGACAAAGCAATAAAGGTAACTAACAAAAGTAAAGAAGAAAGAATATTCCACTCAGACCAAGGCTGGGCATATCAAACAAATCAATACACATCTAGGTTAGAAGCTAACAGTATCACCCAATCTATGTCAAGAAAAGGCAACTGCCTAGATAACTCGCCAATGGAAAACTTCTTTGGAATACTAAAACAAGAAATATATTATGGAAGAAAATTCTACTCATATGAACACTTAAAACAAACAATAGAAGATTTCATAAAATACTATAACGAGAAAAGAATAAAAGAAAAATTAGGATACTTATCACCAATAGAATACAGAAAGAAGAATGCAGCATAAAAATTTCCTACCCCTAGGGGTAGGAAAGGACAAAGAAATAGCAGAGTAAGCTTTAACACTAACTCTGCTAATAGGTCCAACTTTATGGGGTCACCTTA
>NZ_JAMXSM010000061.1:0-1597 GCF_026131665.1 Anaerococcus sp. NML200574
AAAAACCTGCTAACAAAAGTCAAGTAGAAAAGCAAATTAATTTTACTTTTCTCCTTGTTAATTAGAGTTTAAATTTGAGCATGGCAAATAAGCCGGTTACAATCGGCTTGTTTTAGCTATTGTTGTTCTTGATTCTAGGCTGCTTTTAACAACGTCTTTTCTTGTTTTGATGCCATAACTTTTGCATAGTATATTCTTAAGAATTTATTTAATCCTGCAAATTTACATACTTTTTTAGCTTTTCCATCTTTTTCTTTTTTTACCATATATTGATATATATCATTTTCAGGATCTTTAGCGCTCATCATACATTTCATAGCTTGGTAACCTACTTTTCTTAGTATTGCATTACCTCTTTTTGTTATTTTTCTCTGATCTGCTTTAAAGTTCCCTGACTCATATGGAGGTGAATCTATTCCTACAAAGGATATTAAACTTTTTTTATTTTTAAATTTTGATAAATCGCCAAATTCTGCTGTGATTTGCACTGCTAATTTATCTGATATGCCGGAGAATTTCTTTGCTTCTTGATATTCTTCTAAGGGCTCGGAAATTTCTATCATTTGTGATAAAATAGTATGTAGAATTTGATTTATATGTTTTATCAATTCTATCCCTTCTTGTATGTTCATCTTTATATATGAGCTATTAGAAGGTTGAATTGAGATACTTTCCTCTGCGAGCTTGTATATGGATTTAGCTTTATCAGCATTAGGATGGTATCTCTTTTCTTTTGCCCAGTTTTTAAATTCTTCTATGAATTTTTCTTCTGGTTTTTCCAATACTAGGTTTTTATGCCACCATGTTTCTAAGAAATCTAATAGTTTGTCTTTTGAAAAGTCTCCTGAAGCGTGGGGTATTAGTTTTTTTATTCCCGGAAATGTTTGGCTTATTGTTTGGTCTATGAAGTTCATTTGATTGATTCTTAATTCCATGTAGTGCTGATAGGATCTGTTTAATTCTTTTAGGGCTCTGAAACTTTCTGAATCCACCTTGTATTCTTGTAGTTCTTTCCAGTACATCAACCCATATTCAGCTATTTGTATGGCATCTATATTATCATTTTTTGCTTTTCTAAAGTTAAGTACTCGACAAAACTGTTTCATTTTTAATGGGTTTATCACACTTACAAAGTATCCTTTGTCTTTTAATTCATAGAGGATTGGAAGATGGTATTTCCCTGTTGCTTCCATGACTATTTTTACTTCTTCATTTAACGCATCTAGTTTCTTTAAAAATTCCTCTACTTTTGTTTTCTTAAGATGAATATCAAAAGGATTCCAAATGATTTTGCTACCTTGTTCTAGTGCACAGACTGTAAACTTTTCTTTTGCTATATCTATTCCTATAGATATCATTTTATTACCTTCTTTCTTTTGATTTGTAGTTTCTACCTGCACCATTACACTCATTTTAGCTCGTGACACGGACGTTTTGCCCAACCTGCTTAACCGAATATGAATAATGAAGAGGTAGATGACAGTTTTTATGACGGATATTTTAACCCTAAAACCACCTCGTCATACTACTTCTTCATTATACAAAAATAGTGCAAGATAGAAATCACTTTCTTTCTTACACTATTTATGGTACTAAA
>NZ_JAMXSM010000062.1:0-1590 GCF_026131665.1 Anaerococcus sp. NML200574
CTTATTTTAAGGCAAGGGCTCTTATCCTCTAGGTTCATCGTTTTTGCCACTTGACTTGTCATAGACGATACCGAAAATCTTTCCTTTATATTATAAATCTTTGACTTATAATCTTCTTCGAAAATATCATATAGGGGTTTATTTTCTAGTAGATTTTTGTCGATTTCCTTGAACCTCTCATAAGGAATGAGGGTTGTTTCATGCATCATGGCTAGGTCATCTGCTAGCCTTAGTCTTGTAAAGGCAATGACCTTAAAGCCTTCCTTTTCTTCAAAGATTTCTCTTTCTTCGGGACTTGCCTGTCTTATTTCAAAGCTTAGGACTAGGGACTTTGGTGTTTTGCCATTTTTTCTGGTTTGTTCTGTAAAGGAATAGTAGTTTGATAAGTTTTCCTTGTTACTTTCCCTGACGAAGGTCCCCCTGCCTTGGACTTGGTAGAGGATGCCTGAGTTTACTAAATATCCCAAGGCTTTTCTTACTGTTGTCCTTGATACTTTATAATCATAGCATAGCTGTCTTTCTGATGGAAGCTTGGCTCCCTTTTCCATGGTGGATATTTTTTCCATCAGGTCGTCTATGAGATTTGAATATAGGCTTGACATTACTTATACTCGTGGATTGTTACGCCTTTTACAACCCTATTTACTGTGTGACTTGCTGATGGATTGTCTGGTGTATTTCCTACTCTTAGACTTGTTATTAATGATACTAGCTGAGCAAATACTATATAAGCTACTGCTAGGTAGGCATCATTTATCCCTTCTGATTTTAGTACAAATTCATATGGGCGATTTATTTCTTCATTTGTTATGCCTATTATTTTAGGAGCGATTCCATCTGCTTTTATTTCGTCTAGGATGTCTATGTCGTAGGCTTTGGTGTATTCATTTTCTGATACAAATGATATGACTAGGGTTTTTTCGTTTATGAAGGATTTTGGACCATGTCTAAAGCCCATGGAGCTATCCCAGATTGTTGCTACTTTGCCTGCTGTGAGTTCTAGAATTTTTAGTCTTGCTTCTTTGGTTAGTTTTCCTAGTGGACCTGATCCTAGATAGACTACTCTGTCGAAGTCAGAGTTTACTAGGTCTTCTATTTCTTGACTTCTTTCATAAATTTCTTTGGCTATTGTTGATAGTTTTTCTACTATTTCTGCCTTATTCTGTGTTTTTGTATCAAAGATTAATAGGCTTGCAAGAAGCATTGATGAGAAGGAGTTTGTCATAGCAAATCCCTTGTCGTTGGTGTATTCTGGGTTTAAGAATACATATGATTTTGGATCTTCTTTTAGCCCTGCTGCTAGTTTTCCATTTTCTGCACAGGTTATTGGTAGGTTGTAGAAGTCATCTACTAGCTGTCTACCTAGCTTAACTGCTGCTAAGGATTCTGGGGAGTTTCCGCTTCTTGCAAATGATACTAAGAGGGTCTTCCTGTCCTTTTTAAAGTGAAGGTATGGAGCTGATACTAAATCTGTTGTGGCTATTGATTCAAATTCAAAGTCTCCATGACTTTTTAGATAGTCTGTTGCGATATTTCCAACATATTCGCTGGTACCTGCTCCTGTAAAGATTACCTTAGCTCCCTTAAGCT
>NZ_JAMXSM010000063.1:0-1578 GCF_026131665.1 Anaerococcus sp. NML200574
GTGAGGAGAGAGCGTACCCTCTCCTCATCCTTAGAAAGGAGGTGATCCAGCCGCACCTTCCGATACGGCTACCTTGTTACGACTTCACCCCAGTTACTGACCCTACCTTCGACTGCTGCGTCCAAAAGGTTCGCTCACAGGCTTCGGGTATTGCCAACTTCCATGGTGTGACGGGCGGTGTGTACAAGACCCGGGAACGCATTCACCGCGGCATTCTGATCCACGATTACTAGCAACTCCAACTTCATGCACTCGAGTTGCAGAGTGCAATCCGAACTGGGACAGGCTTTTTGAGATTTGCTTGACATCGCTGTCTTGCTGCTCTGTGTACCTGCCATTGTAGCACGTGTGTAGCCCAAGTCATAAAGGGCATGATGATTTGACGTCATCCCCACCTTCCTCCGGTTTGTCACCGGCAGTATCGTTAGAGTCCCCAACTTAATGATGGTAACTAACAATAGGGGTTGCGCTCGTTATGGGACTTAACCCAACATCTCACGACACGAGCTGACGACAACCATGCACCACCTGTATTACAGTCTTCCGAAGAAGTAAGGAACTATCTCTAGCTCCCGCCGTAATATGTCAAGACTTGGTAAGGTTCTTCGCGTTGCGTCGAATTAAACCACATGCTCCGCTGCTTGTGCGGGTCCCCGTCAATTCCTTTGAGTTTCACACTTGCGTGCGTACTCCCCAGGCGGAGTGTTTAATGCGTTAGCTGCGGCACCCAGATTTACTCCAGACACCTAACACTCATCGTTTACGGCGTGGACTACCAGGGTATCTAATCCTGTTTGCTACCCACGCTTTCGTACCTCAGCGTCAGGTTATGGCCAGAAAGTCGCCTTCGCCACCGGTATTCCTCCTAATATCTGCGCATTTCACCGCTACACTAGGAATTCCACTTTCCCTTCCATACCTCAAGATGAGCAGTTTTAAAAGCTTACTATAGTTGAGCTATAGGATTTCACTTCTAACTTGCTTACCCGCCTACGTACCCTTTACGCCCAATGATTCCGGACAACGCTCGGACCTTACGTATTACCGCGGCTGCTGGCACGTAATTAGCCGGTCCTTATTCGTATAGTACTGTCATTTTCTTCCTATACAAAAGATTTTTACAACCCGAAGGCCTTCTAAATCACGCGGCGTCGCTGCATCAGGGTTTCCCCCATTGTGCAAAATTCCCCACTGCTGCCTCCCGTAGGAGTCTGGGCCGTGTCTCAGTCCCAATGTGGCCGTACACTCTCTCAAGCCGGCTACTGATCGTTGCCTTGGTGAGCCATTATCTCACCAACTAGCTAATCAGACGCAAGTCCATCTTAGAGCGATAAATCTTTGACCAGGCTACCATGCGATAGCTTGGTATCATTGGGTATTATTCTCCGTTTCCAGAGGCTATCCCCATCTCTAAGGCAGGTTACTCACGCGTTACTCACCCGTCCGCCACTAATCCACTTAATTTCACTCCGAAGAGATCAATTAAGTTTCATCGTTCGACTTGCATGTGTTATGCACGCCGCCAGCGTTAATCCTGAGCCAGGATCAAACTCTCATAAAAAATTTGTATGAAAGTCT
>NZ_JAMXSM010000064.1:0-1505 GCF_026131665.1 Anaerococcus sp. NML200574
GGTCTTAGGAATACCAGAAAAAGAACCTAAAAGTCTTTTGTTATCTTTAACATCAATTTCTATATTAATAGCTATAGTAATTGTCATTATATCGACTATATTTTTAGCTTACGTCGATAAGATTATTGTAAAGCCTATATATAATTTGCTAGATAATTTTAAAAAGTTATCTAAAGGGGAATATGATTTATATATAGAAAATGATAGGGTGGATGAAATAGGAGAATTATTGGATAATTTTAATAAATTGGTAGCATCTTTAAAATCATATAGGGAAAGAGAAAATAAAGCAAAGGAAGAAAGAGAAGAGCTAATAGCATCTATAAGCCATGATTTATCAACTCCCTTATCTGTAATACAAGCCCACATAGATGGAATAAGTGACGGAGTTGCTGATAGCCAAGAAAAAAAAGACGAATATATAAGGATAATAAACAAAAAGATTAAACAATTGAATAATAGAATCAAACAACTAAAAGACTATTCATCACTTGGTATATATGACAAAGAAATAAATCATATCAGAGCTAGAGAATCTTTAGATAGAATTGTAGATGAATTAAATAGATCATTTACAATTGAGATAGGAAATTTATTTTATAAAAATGATATAAAAGAAAGTACAGTGATAGGTTTATCTGACAGGATGCTTGAAATCATATTTGAAAATTTGTTTTCAAATTCTATAAAATATAGGGGTGAAAATCCATTGGAAATTGATATAATTGCAAAAGAAAACCCAGATACAGTTATAGTAGAATTTAAAGACAATGGAAAGGGCATAGAGAAATCTGAATTAGATAAAATATTTAATCCATTGTACACAGTGGATAAAGCTAGGACGACTGATAAAGAATCAATGGGATTAGGCTTATCAATAGTAAAAAAAATACTTAATAATGCGGGAGGAGACATAGGAGCAACAAGTGAGTTTGGACAATATACAGTATTTTTTATAGAGATACCTATAGCTTGCAAAATTGAAATGGGTGTAAAATAAATAGTACAAATAATCTAGGCGATAGAAAATAAAACTCTATCGTCTTTTTTTATTACAAGAAAGGATATTAGTATGAAAAATTTAAATCAACTAAGACAAGATTCAAAAGAAATAAAAGATAAAATAGATGATACAGAAGAAAGATTAAGGCAACTAAAAAATCAAGAAAAGAAGATATTAAAACAAGATATAGTAAAAAGAAGAAAAGAAAGAACTCATAGGCTTATAACAAGAGGAGCAATCTTAGAAAGCCTTATAGAAAATGCAGAAGAACTAACAGATGAAGAAATAAAAATCCTACTAGAAGAAGCAACAAAGACAAAAGAATTTAAAGAAACACTAAAAATAATGAGAGAAAATTAAGAAAAATAAAATAACAAAATCTCCCTTAGATTTTCTAAGGGCGCAATTATACACCCTAAAGGGTGCTTGCGTGCCTTTAGAGCCAAACCCTTGCAGGGAGCAACAACCATTCGCTTTTTAAAAGTCAAGGGTAAATAAACTC
>NZ_JAMXSM010000065.1:0-1475 GCF_026131665.1 Anaerococcus sp. NML200574
GAGACTGTGTAAAATTTTGTGTATAGAGACCTCCTGATTAGGGTAAGAAAAAACTAATCAGGAGGATTTTTAATGCCAAGAAAAAGAACAGAAACAAAAAGAAGCAAAATAGCAAAAATGTTAATTGAAGAATATCAGCCTCAAAGTGCACAAGATATTCAAGAAGTACTAAAAGACCTTCTAGGCGATACAATGGAAGAACTTTTAAAAGCAGAATTAGATGAGCATTTAGATTATGAATATGGTGAAAAACCTTTATCATTAAACACTAGAAATGGCACGAGCAAGAAAACAGTTAGATCATCATATGGCAATATAGATTTAAACATTCCAAGAGATAGAGAAGGAACCTTTGAGCCACAAGCATTAAGAAAATACGAAAAAGACATATCAAACATAGAAAATCAGATAATATCAATGTATGGAAAAGGAATGACAACAAGAGACATATCAAGTCATATAAAAGATATCTATGGTTTTGGCATATCAGAAACAATGGTAAGTAAAATAACCAACAAAATACTACCAACCATAGAAGAGTGGCAAAATAGACCCCTAGAAAAAATCTATCCTATGGTCTTTTTAGACGCCATACACTATCACGTAAGAGAAAACAACATAGTAGTCAAAAAAGCGGTATACATTGCCCTAGGCTACAATCTAGAAGGCTTTAAAGAAATACTAGGCATGTGGGTAGGAGAAAATGAATCAAGCAAATACTGGCTCTTAGTATTAAATCAGCTAAAAGAAAGAGGGCTAGAAGATGTACTAATATTCTCAACAGACAACCTACCTGGATTTAGCCAAGCAATAGAAGCAGTATATCCAAAAGCAGAAATTCAAAAATGTATAATTCACCAAATAAGAAATTCAACAAAATATGTATCATATAGAGACATCAAAGAACTAATGAAAGACCTAAAAGCAGTATACAAAGCACCAACAGAAGACTTAGCCTTAACGAATCTAGGAATCTTTGAAGAAAAATGGGGGAAAAAATACCCAATGTGTGTAAACTCTTGGAAAAACAACTGGACAGAACTATCCACATATTTTAAATATCCAGAAGGAATAAGAAAATTAATATATACAACAAATGCCATGGAAAACTTCAATAGGCAACTAAGAAAAGTCACTAAAAACAAAACCATATTTCCAAATGACTACGCACTCCAAAAAAGCTTGTATCTAGCAATGGTAGATGCTTCAAGCAAATGGACAAGTAGAATACGTGGCTGGGATCAAATATTATCCCAATTATCAATATTTTTTGAAGGGAGGTTTTAAATTAGCTAAAAATTTAGTATGAAATCAGCTGTAAATTTTCATGAAAATTTGACAGTTTATTAAAGTTGTGTAAAATTAAGAAAAGCTCCATTCCTATAGGAATGGACAAACATTGATACATAAAAAATGTATCAACCCTTACCCTAATGTCAGGATTTAGGTTGATACACAAAATTATTTACAGACCC
>NZ_JAMXSM010000066.1:0-1459 GCF_026131665.1 Anaerococcus sp. NML200574
TGTAGGACTCCCCAAAAGTTGTAGCTAGAAAAGAGGCTGCAATGAAAAAATATAGTTTAGAATTAAAGAAAAAAGTAATAAAAGAATACGAAGAAGGCGAAATAAGTTTAAATAAATTAGCAAGAAAATATAAAATAAAAAGTCCCAAAAGCATAAGAGAATGGGTAAGAAAAAGCAAAATATTTGGTGAAACTAGTCTAGAAAATCCTAAAATCAACGAATATCCTTTAGAAATAAAGCAAAGTGTGATAAAATGTGCCTTAACAGGAGATTTAAATTTTAGGGAAATATCTGATAAATTTGGAATAAGAGATCCGAAAACAGTAAGTTCTTGGGTAAAAAACTTTCAAAAAGAAAAAAACTTCCCTAAAATCAATCTAACAATAGATTTAAAGGAAGAATACTTAGACATGAAGAAGAAAAATAAAAAGAAAGACTACACCGAAAAAGAAATCCAAGAAATCCTAGAAGAAAACCTCCACCTAAGAATAGAAAATGACTATTTAAAAGAACTCAGGAGGTTGGTATTAGAAGAAGACTTGACAGATGCGATAAACAATACAAACAAACCAGAGCAATCTGCAAAGTAATAACCAGCCTCCGTGAGAAATATCAATTAAAAGACATACTAAAAGTAGTAAAAATAAGCCAATCAACCTACATGTACTGGCAAAGAAAAGAAAAAGAAGAAAATCCAGACGCTGAAATACTAGAAAAAATACTAGAAATAAGAAAAAAACATGAAGATTGGGGATGTAAAAGAATCCATGGATATCTAAGCAGAAGCATAAAAATAAACATAAAAAAAGTTCATAGAATAATAAAAGAAAATAACCTACAAGTAAGAACATATCACAAGAAAAATGGAAAATACAACTCATATAGAGGAGAAGTAGGAAAAGTAGCAGACAATATAATAGATAGAAATTTCAAATCAGAAAAACCACACAAAAAAATAACAACAGACACAACAGAATTCAAATACTATGAAAAAGACAAATCAAACAACTATCAAATAAAAAAACTTTACTTAAACCCATACTTAGATATGTACAACTCAGAAATAATAAGTTATTCAATAAGTAAAAGCCCAAACTATGCAGCAGTAGAAAAAGCCCTAGATAAAGCATTAGAAATAACAAAAGATCAAACAGAAGTAATCTACCATTCAGACCAAGGCTGGCTGTATCAGATACCAAGATATGTAGAAAAGTTAAAATATAAAGACATAATCCAATCAATGTCAAGAAAAGGCAACTGCCTAGACAACTCCATAATGGAAAACTTCTTCTCAATAATAAAGCAAGAAATGTACAACAAAAAAACATTTCATAGCTACAAAGAATTAGAAAGAGCAATAATTAAATACATGGACTATTACAACAATGAACGAATAAAAGAGAAATTAGGCTTTATGAGTCCAGTAGAATATAGAGAAAATAGGTCGAAAGAAAAAATC
>NZ_JAMXSM010000067.1:0-1418 GCF_026131665.1 Anaerococcus sp. NML200574
AAATAGGCTCACTTAATAAAGCTTATGAAATTAATATTTTTTTCTTAAGCAGCTTTGTATTTTATGATTTCTAAGTTCTTATTTTCTATTTTGGTTGCCAGTTTATTTAAGTTTAGTGCTATTGATAAGAGGCATATTTCACTTATTATATTTTCTTTTCCTCTATGGTGGAATCTGTTGTAGTTTAGTCCTGACTTTATTTTGGAAAATGCTCCTTCAGCTTGGATTGATCTATTTAATCTTTCTTCTATTCCTTGGTCTGATATTATGTTTTCTAATGATTCTTTCCTATATTTTTGGAACGTTTCTGCTATGTAAATGCCTTTAGTTTTTTGACCATCTTTGTTCCGGTCGAAACACCTATAGACTTTTGTGGTTGTTATATATCCACTTTTTCTTTTTCTGTATTTATCATTACATCTTATGAATTCTTTGCCTTCTTTTGATATGTACTTATCTTGAGTTTCATCATAGACTAGGCTTTCCCTGAATTCTTGTTCTTTTTTATATTTTCGTGTTTTTGATTTTTCGTAGTTTGATGGTTTTATGTAGGATGTTAGATTATGCTCAGCTAGATATACATAGTTTTCTTCGCTTTCGTATCCTGCATCTGCTACTATTTTGTCTAGTTCATTTGGATAGGTTGTTTGGAGTTTTGATAAGAATGGTTTTAGGGTGTACATGTCATTTGGATGGTGTGATACATTTTCTCCTATTATGAAACCTGAGGCACTTGCTAATTGGATATTGTATGCTGGCTTAAGTTGACCATTTCTCATGTGGTCTTCTTTCATTCTCATGAAGGTTGCGTCATGGTCTGTTTTTGAGTAGGAGTTTCTGTAATCTCCCATTATTTCTAGGTGTTCTTGATAAGTTTCTAACTTATTTTTCCAATCTTTTAGTTGTTCATAGTCTCGTTGAAGTTGGTGTTTTCTTTTGCCTTGACCATATACGAAGTTTATTTTCTTTTCTATACATTCTTTACTTATTTGATTAAATACTATATTTACTACTTCTAATACTTGGGATGGTGTTAAGTCTTTATTTAAATTGAAGTGCTTTATTATTCTGATTCTTAGTTTTTCTTGCCATTTTTCTGTGCTTCCTCTCCGGACAAAGCTGTATCTGTTGGCATAAGCTTCTATTTTTGTTCCATCTATGTATATACTTGATAGATCTATTTGCTTTTCTTCTACTAGTATTTCTACTATTTGACTTAGTAGATTAGGTGTTAGATTTACTATTTTCTGTCTAAATCTATTTATTGTGCTATGATCTGGTGGGGTTTGTCCGTCAAGAAGATATTTTATTCTTAGATCATATTTACATGATTTTTCTATTTCTCTTGATGAGAATATTCCTTCAGAGTAGCAGAATATTATTATTTGAAGCATTGTTACTGGATTTACAGTAGGTTT
>NZ_JAMXSM010000068.1:0-1201 GCF_026131665.1 Anaerococcus sp. NML200574
TGGTATGGATACAATAAATAGTACAATTTAAAATCGAATATATGATACAATAAATAATAAGAAATCATAGGAGGATTTTAAATTGGCTAGACACTACGAAGACGACTTCAAAAGGCAAATAGTAGAAATCTTTAACCAAGGAAACTACACATATAAAAAACTAGGTGAAGAATACGACATAGCACCATCAACAATAAGAGGATGGGTAAATAGGTACAACAACTCAAACTCCTTCGACATAGATGATAATAGAACAGAAGAAGAAAAGGAACTAATCAGACTAAGAAAAAAACTAAAACAGCTTGAAATGGAAAATGATATTTTAAAGCAAGCTGCACTACTACTAGGCAAAAAGTAAAGCTCATAATCTCAAATAGAGATAAATACAGTATTAGTGCAATGTGTAAGTTTTTAGGAATAACAAGAAGCTTAATATACTATCATATAAACAAAGAAGAATCTAAAAACAACCTAAAAACAGAAGAGCTTTTAGAAGAGAAAATCAAAGAAATATTCAGAAAAAGTAAAAACGCGTATGGATCTAGAAAAATCAAAGTAGAACTAGAAAATCAAGGCATAATAGCATCAAGAAGAAAAATATGTAAAGTAATGAAAAAACACGCCTTAATCTCAAGCTATACAGTAAAACAATACAAGGTAGAAAAAACTACATGTAACAATAAACAAATAAAAAATAAAGTAGACAGACACTTTGATAATAGAGAATCTTTAGAAGCATGTGTAAGTGACTTAACCTATGTAAGAGTAGGAAATAGCTGGAACTATATATGTGCAATAATAGATTTACACAACAGGGAAATAATAGGCTATGCAGCAGGTAAAAATAAAAGTGCTGAATTAGTAAAAGAAGCAATTTACTCAATAAGATATCCATTAAATAAAATAAAAATATTCCATACAGATAGAGGACGAGAATTTGATAATAAGAGCATAGATAAAATCCTAGATGTATTTGGAATAGAAAGATCCTTAAGCAAAAAAGGAAGTCCTTATGATAATGCTGTAGCTGAAGCATTTAATAAGGTAATGAAAACAGAATTTGTTTATCAGAAAGAATTTAGAAGTTTAAATCAACTAAAATTAGAACTATCAGAGTATGTTTACTGGTACAACAACCTAAGGATCCATGGATCCTTAGGTTACTTGCCACCAGTTAAATATAGACATTTAAGATTAAATA
>NZ_JAMXSM010000069.1:0-1052 GCF_026131665.1 Anaerococcus sp. NML200574
GAACACATCGATAAAGCTCCAGAAGAAAGAGAACGTGGAATCACAATCAACACATCAGTAGTAGAATACGAAACAGAAAAAAGACACTACGCACACATCGACGCTCCAGGCCACGCTGACTACGTTAAAAACATGATCACAGGTGCAGCACAAATGGACGGTGCAATCATCGTAGTATCTGCAGCAGATGGTCCAATGCCACAAACAAGAGAACACATCCTACTAGCAAGACAGGTAGGTATACCAAAAATCGCAGTATTCCTAAACAAAGAAGACCAAGTAGATGACCCAGAACTAATCGAACTAGTAGAAATGGAAGTAAGAGACCTACTAAACGAATACGACTTCGACGGCGACAACTGCCCAGTAGTAGTAGGATCAGCTCTAAAATCACTAGAAGAAGGTGGAGAAGGTCCATGGTCAGATAAGATTCTTGAACTAATGGATGATGTAGATGAATACTTCGACATCCCAGAAAGAGACAACGACCAACCATTCCTAATGCCAGTAGAAGACGTAATGACAATCTCAGGACGTGGAACAGTAGCAACAGGTAGAGTAGAAAAAGGAACACTAAAAGTAGGCGATACAGTAGAAATCGTAGGTCTAACAGAAAAAACATCT
This sequence comes from Anaerococcus sp. NML200574, assembly GCF_026131665.1. NCBI lineage: Bacteria > Bacillati > Bacillota > Tissierellia > Tissierellales > Peptoniphilaceae > Anaerococcus > Anaerococcus sp. NML200574. The sequence goes on from NZ_JAMXSM010000069.1 coordinate 625, forward strand.
CAAGCAGTAGTAACAGGTGTAGAAATGTTCCATAAATCACTAGACCAAGCAGAATCAGGAGACAACGTAGGAGTACTTCTAAGAGGTGTTCAAAGAGACGAAATCTCAAGAGGCCAAGTACTAGCAAAACCAGGTTCAGTACACCCACACACAGAATTCGAAGGTCAAGTATACGTACTAACCAAAGAAGAAGGTGGACGTCACACACCATTCTTCTCAGGCTACAGACCACAATTCTTCTTCAGAACAACAGATGTTACAGGTGACATCCAACTAGAAGACGGAGTAGAAATGGTAATGCCAGGAGACAACGCAACATTCAAGATCACACTTCAAAAGCCAATCGCTCTAGAAGAAGGTCTAAGATTCGCTGTTCGTGAAGGTGGTAGAACAGTAGCATCAGGAGTTGTTTCTAAGATAGTTAAATA
>NZ_JAMXSM010000070.1:0-1019 GCF_026131665.1 Anaerococcus sp. NML200574
TTTCTTAAATGATCATAACTTTTAAAATCTTCTCCATAATACATTTCCTGTTTCAATATTCCAAAGAAGTTCTCCATTGGAGAATTGTCTAGACAATTCCCTTTTCTTGACATACTTTGCCTTATATCCATCTTTTCTAGTTTTTTAGTCCAAGTACTATGTTGGTAATGAAATCCTTGGTCTGAGTGTATAGTTAAATCTTTAATGTCCTTATTTTCTTTTAACGCTCTTTCTAGCATAGTATTAGTTAATTCTATTGTTGGGTGATTGCTTAGTGTATAGCTGATTATTTCACTGTTGTATAGGTCTAATATTGGTGATAAGTATAGTTTCTTTTCTTGTCCTTTAATTCTAAATTCTGTTACATCTGTTAGCCATAATTGATTTGGTTTAGTAGCTTTAAACTGTCTTTTTACAACATTATCTGCTACTTTACCTATTTGTCCCTTGTATGATGAGTATTTTCTTGATCTAGTTTTAAATTTAGAGCATAGCAAGGATTCTTCTCTCATTATTCTTAAGACTTTTTTATGATTAATATTAAAGCCTTTATTTTTTAGTACCATAGTTACTCTTCTATAGCCATATCTACCTTTTGATGCTTCTACTATGGTTGTTATTTCTTTTCTAATTTCTTTATCTTTATCTACTGGACTTTCTAATTTTATCTTCCATTCATAGTATGATGATTTTGGTAACTTAGCTATTTTTAGCCATTCATTTATTTTACTTTTAGGGTGTTCTTTTAGAAGTTTGAGGATTATCTTTGTCTTTTTCTTGCTTCTGCTTCCTCTTCCAGGAGCAAGGCTTGTAGCTTTTTTTCGTAGATTATCTTCATTTTTAGAAGTCTATTTTCTTCTCTTAATCTTATTAATTTTCTCTTTCAGTTTCGTTTATTGGAGTATTAAGTTTAGACTTTTTATTTAATTTGGTCATATTTTTTCTAGGCCTTCCTCTGTTATCCTCTAGTCCAGATAAACCACGCTGTCTATATGCTCTCTCCCGATTACATATTATTG